>JAGWXQ010000206.1 GCA_018969805.1 Paenibacillaceae bacterium
GTCTGGCCTTTGGTCAACCCGTATATTTGGTTGTCCATCACGATGTACGTGATGTCCATATTGCGTCGAATCGCATGCACCGTATGCCCGAGCCCGATTGCGAATCCATCGCCATCGCCCCCCGATGCGATCACGGTCAAATTGCGATTTGCCATTTTCACACCTTGTGCAACAGGAAGTGCACGGCCATGGATCGCATGAAACCCGTACGCGTGAATGTATCCCGATATGCGCCCCGAGCACCCGATGCCCGAGACGATCGCGAGCTGCTCCGGTTCGAGTCCGACGTTGGCGGCCGCCCGTTGGATGGCTGCTTGTATCGAAAAGTCCCCACACGCAGGGCACCAGTTTGGCTTGATTTCATTACGAAAATCCTTAAATGTTGCCATGGACGACATTCAACTCCTTACATGCCAACGTAAGCTCGGCTGGCAAAAATGGGGTTCCGTCATACTTGTTCAACCGACGAATTTTTTGCGCGTGTCCAACGTGCAATTGCAACTGATCCGCGAGCTGTCCCGTTGCATTGTTTTCCACTACGACGACTTGTCGTGCTTTTTCTACAGCGGGGCGCACAACATCGCTTGGAAATGGCGCAATTTGACGAACGACCATCAAATTCGTGCGCAAACCCGTTGCGTGTAACCGTTCACGCGCTTCATTGATCGTGCCTCCATTTGAATTCATGCATACAAACAACACATCCGGGTGCGCATACGGTGCATCCAAGTGTACAGGGTTCGTAATGCGCAAATGAGCAAGCTTGCGCAGACGTTTGTCCATTTGTGCCTTTCGGTTTGCGGGCGACTCCGATGGCCGTCCGACTTCGTCATGCTCGACACCCGTCACATGGTGTATGCCGTGCATCGTCCCAGGAATGACGCGGGGAGAAATCCCATCAGCGGTCACTTTATACCGTTGGAACAACGCCTTCTCTTCTGTCGGTGGCACATCGCCGGCAAGCGTTCCGCGTTCGATGCGCACACGGTCAAAGTCAAGCATTTCCGATGATTGTTTGCCCAAAGATAGCTGCAAATCAGTCGCAATAATGACTGGACACTGGTACTTTTCTGCCAAATTAAACGCCTCGATCGTGTCGTAAAAGCATTCTTCTACAGTACTCGGTGCGATGACAATTTTCGGAATTTCTCCATGAGTGCTGTATATTAAGGCGTTGATGTCGCTCTGCTCTTGTTTTGTGGGCAATCCAGTCGAAGGCCCACCGCGCTGCGTATCGACGATGACGACGGGCGTCTCGGTCATCCCCGCCAAACCAATCGCCTCCGTCATCAGCGACAAACCCGGCCCAGATGACGAGGTCATTGCGCGCACTCCAGCATAATTGGCACCAATCGCCATCGTGACCGCTGCGATTTCGTCTTCCGTCTGAATGACCGCCCCACCAAACTTGGGCAACACTTTAACCAAGTATTCCATAATTTCCGTAGCAGGGGTAATTGGATACGCCGCCATAAAGCGGCATCCCGCTGCAACCGCGCCCAGCCCGATCGCATCATTTCCGACCAAAAACAGCTTGGATTGCCCATCAGGCGGTCCGAGCCGAAAGGAGTCTACCGCACCTCCGGACAAATCAAGCACAAATTGTGCACCGCGCGATACCGCTTCAATATTTTTGGCAACGACAGCCGCACCTTTGCGCCCAAACTCTTCTTCGACCGCTTTGTGAAAAATGTCCATAGGCAATCCGAGCAGCGCCCACGATGCCCCAGACGCAACCATGTTTTTGTACAAAGACGTGCCCAGCTGTTCGGCAATTTCAGTAATCGGTACCGGGTACAGCGTCACATCGGGATACAATGACGCAGACGGTGAAAATTTCGCATCGGCGACGATGACTCCCCCTTTGCGCAACTCATGGGCATTGACATCGATCGTTTCTTGATCAAAAGCAACAAGAATGTCCAAATCGTCGGATATCGATCGGATCGGTTTTACAGAAATGCGAATTTTGTTGTTTGTATGTCCGCCCTTGATGCGAGAAGAAAAATGTCGATAACCATACAAATAATACCCAAGTCGATTGAGTGCCGTCGAAAAAATGCGATCCGTACTCTCCACACCTTCGCCTTGTTGTCCCCCGATTTTCCAAGACAATTGCGCGACCATCATCTCCACTCTCCTTGTACGACATAAACGCACTGCAATTAGTGTACGACGGATTGCACCATAATGCAATACGTGAAAGCCAATATGAAACATAGCATTTTTCGATAAATTGTATATCCCAATCAGATGAAAAAAATGTCCACGGAACGTAAAGTTTGCTGACAATCAGTGCATCATAAA
>JAGWXQ010000207.1 GCA_018969805.1 Paenibacillaceae bacterium
ACGAGTGCGATCAACACTGTAGCAATAAGCAATTTGTCTGCAAGTGGATCGAGCAAAGTGCCCAGACGCGTCACCATTTTTCGTGAGCGGGCGATGTATCCATCGAGCCCATCGGACAGCGCAGCCACAACAAAAATAACGGTACCCAAGAGCTGGTTCCACGTAATCGCAAAATCGCCCAACCGCAGCTCTGGGACGTCCACATTCACGAGCAATACGACCATCATAACGGGTACAAGGAGAATGCGTACGACCGTGATGCGATTAGCCAGATTCATACACACACTCCAACCAGATCATGATCGCACACGTGGGTAATGCGAACAGGAACAATGTCCCCGACCGTCAATGCCGCGCCCGTCACGACGACTTCTCCATCGATTTCCACTGCATCGTACTCCGACCGTCCGACGTATACGTCTTGTCGCCCGTCGTATCGCTCGATCAGCACATCGACGACGTGCCCGACGCGGCGCGCACGTGCTGTGGCAGAAACGCGCTCTTGCACGTCCATAAGCGTTGCGGCCCGCACTTCTTTGATCGATTGGGGGACGTGATCGGAAAGTCGGGCAGCAGGGGTATCTTCTTCCAAAGAATAAGAAAATACGCCAAGCCGATCAAACTTCATATCTTGAACAAATGCGAGCAAGCGCGCAAAATGATCATCTGTCTCGCCTGGAAACCCGACGATCATGGACGTACGCAATGCCACATGGGGTATGCGTTCGCGAATGCGCGCAATGAGTGCGCGCACGTCGCGTTGGCGTCCTGGTCGGCGCATGCGGCGCAAGATGTCGTCTTCGCTGTGCTGCAACGGCATATCAATATATTTGCACACTTTGTCATTTACAGCGATTTCTTCCAACAACGCGTCCGTAAAGAGCCCCGGATACATATAATGCAAGCGGATCCAGCGCAACGGTTCGATGTTGGCGAGCGCACGCAGCAACTCTGGCAACATCAACCCATCGATATCGCGCCCATAATTGGTCACATCTTGGGCGATGAGGGCGATTTCCCGCACGCCCTCATTGGCGAGTGCTTCGACTTCTTTCGTAATCGACGCGATCGACCTGCTGCGAAACGCCCCGCGCATGATCGGGATCGCACAAAACGTGCACGCATGGTCGCATCCTTCGGAAATTTTGACATGGGCAAAATGCGCTTGTGTCGTCCGCGTACGGGGCAACACATGCTCATAATCAAACGTCGGAGCACTGATGCGCGCAGGTTTTTTTCCACGCAACGCTTCATGGATGACATCGTGAATGTGCACAAAATCGCCCGTGCCGATGATGCCGTCGATTTCCGGTATTTCGTCCATCAACGTCTGCTTATACCGCTGGGTCAAACACCCCGTCACGATTAATGCTTGCGCCTTCCCCTGCGTCTTATAATCCGCCAAATCCAGAATAGCGCGAATGGACTGCTCTTTCGCCGCCTCAATAAATCCGCACGTATTGACAATAATCACGCTCGCGTGCGCTGCATCATCGACGACGTGCATTCCATGGTGTTGGGCGATGCCCATCATATGCTCGCTATCGACGACGTTTTTGTCGCATCCAAGCGTCATCATATAAAGCGTATGCTGCATGTCGTGTCGTCCCTTTCCTTCGCATCAATCAGATGATGGCACTTCATTGACCATGGGCGCATGCGCACTGAGCTCAAGCCACAGACGCCTTGGACTGGGCTCATCGCCGAGGTCGATGTCCACACCGTTGACCGTAAGCTGTACCGCATCCGCACGGCCTACGACGATATATGCCGACTCCCGCATCGTTTCATTGTGTGTTTGTCCCGATACCATCTTTGATTGAAATACATATTTTTGACGTTTTTGGGCGGAACTAACACCGACCCACGCTTCATCTTTTGTGACCGTCATCACGATTTCCATCGATCCATCTTGCGCTGCAGCGACATCGTATCGGTCTGCACGCGCGCTTCCTACGCGTACGGTATCGCGAAACTGCACTGCTGTCGGTGGTGGAGCTTGCACGACCGGTGTCGGGGTCAGCGATTGCGGCACAGGCGGTGCCGGTGCTTGCGTATCGGTAATGGGTACGCGCTCAATCGTCGATGCATCGGGGTCACTCGGGGCCGATGTCGCAAAATAATAAATCACTGCAACAATGAGCAACGGAAAGGCGATCACCAGCACAAACGACATCCAGTGGTTTGGTCGCGACCGCAATGGTGGCGATGCATTCGCCCGAGGCTGTACTTTTGACTCCCGCATCGGGTCGAGGACGTCGATGGGCATTTGTGGTGCAAACTGC
>JAGWXQ010000208.1 GCA_018969805.1 Paenibacillaceae bacterium
TATTGCACACGCTTCCTACTTGATTCGACGAGATGAACGTTTTTGCAAAACTGCCGTGGGTTGGATACTGCGGGTGTATTCGAAAATAGACCGCGACATGGTGATCGATTTTTTAGAACATCACCAACAATGGCTTACTCGTGAAGTCGTGAACAACGCCAAAAAATATTTTCCTTGACATCCGCAAAATGGCGTTCCCCTTCCTTCGTGATCGAGCACGAAACATGTGCATACCCACCGATGATGTACATCGACGCGCTCATCATCTCTCATACGGTACAGCTGTGTTTTATTCATACTTTTTTTTGCCGTTTGTATTTTCTATAAAAATGCGTTTGATCACTTTTTTAATATTGATACTTCCTGATTTCCTTTCCGTTTTGGACACACAGTTGCGCAACACGCGATGTCAGAAATTGTTTTTTTGTACCATCGTATCGTTTTGTTCCACAATGTTGTACCGTAGTACCACAATGTGTGGACATCGATATATACGACACATGAGCTGCAGGAGGAAACTTTTGATGCAAAAAACGTCGGTCGCACGCTTGCCTTTCTTAGATCGATACCTCACAGTATGGATTTTTCTTGCTATGACGGCGGGTGTCGCGGGTGGGTTCTTGTTTCCGCATGCCGCTGCATCGTTTCGTGCATGGAGCAGTGCATCAAGCTCGTGGCCGATTGCAATCGGACTTATGATGATGATGTACCCGCCACTCACAAAAGTACAATACGAGAAGATCGGAAACATTTTTTTCAATACAAAAGTACTTACATTTTCCCTTATTCAAAACTGGGTGATCGGTCCATTGCTGATGTTTTTTTTGGCCATATTATTTTTTCATGATATGCCACATTTTGCGATCGGACTTATTTTCATTGGATTGGCGCGATGCATCGCGATGGTCATTGTGTGGAATACTTTGGCAAAAGGAAACAATGAAACGTGCGTTGCGCTCATCGCACTGAATTCATTGTTTCAAATACTGCTATACACGGCTTTTATTTACGTTTTTGTTACTTTAGTGCCTCAATGGCTCGGGCTTTCATGGGGTGGACAAACCCTCGATATTTCCATGAGTGATATTGCAAAAAATGTGCTCACCTATCTAGGCATCCCTTTTGTCGCTGGTTTTTGTACTCGGTTTATTCTTATCTCCTTGACGTCCCGACATTGGTTTGACACACATTTCGTACCGCGCATCGCTCCTCTTGCACTCATCGCATTGCTGTATACGATCGTCCTTTTATTTTTTTCACAAGGGGAACAGATCATCGCCAACCCTGCGCACGTCGTCCTTCTTGCAATACCGTTGATCATATATTTTATCGTGATGTTTTTTGTAAGCTTCTTCATGTCATACAAAAGTAAATTAAGCTATGAACACTCCGTCACACTTGCCTTTACCGCGGCAAGCAACAACTTTGAATTAGCGATTGCCGTAGCGATCGCGGTGTTTGGCATATCGTCCGAAGTCGCTTTCGTAGCCGTCATCGGTCCTTTAATCGAAGTGCCCATGATGCTCGCACTCGTTCATGCCGCGCTGTATTTCCGACGCACACATTACGATGCGTACGGTATGCCTGTACGTGCAAAGTGACTGGATACGTATGCATGTGGAGGCACAAAGGCGCACATATCGACGATGCAGTCGATGTGTGCGCCACGGAATCAATCAGAAACGCATTATTTATCAAGGAAATTCGACAAGCAATGTTTTGGATTGCCTGTTGCACGATGAATACACAAAATCAATACACGCGGCACGCGCACCGAAAAAGCACTGGTGTTGGAAAGTAGATACGTCGTGCACGTCTACTACAAAACTGGCTAGTGCTTCCAATACCCGCAGTGGCGCGAAACAGTCCGTACATTGGTCAGCCGATCGCTTATTGATAGCAACGATAGCCGATGCACGCACGTCACGATTGCGCGCACAAAGTTCCCACTGCCTCACCCGATACGGGAAACGTCACTTTTCTTAAAATCGTCCCTCCCATCGGCACCAACACTACGGGCTCTTCTTGGTTTGTACCTTGACGCACCATGTGTGCGTGCATGCGCAACGCATCTTTCCATAGATGCATCACTTGGGTACGTTCTTCAACATGGAACGTATTTATTTTATTGGCATCGATTGCAAGATCAAAAGGGATGTTTTCCTTTGTGGTGTAATACACGTCTCTAAACCCTGGAATATCATACGTCGTCTCCTTGATCTCTTCACACGCAATAGGCAACGCAAATACGAGTGGCCCATAGCTCACATACGCATCG
>JAGWXQ010000209.1 GCA_018969805.1 Paenibacillaceae bacterium
TTGATTATGCAAAAATCGTAATGGGTACTCTGGGGTATAAGGTGTTTGATCCACTTGTGGATGTTCGGAGTGTTGTGGATCAAGACCGTGATGGAAACGGGTACAGCCAAGGGTTGCTTTATATGACAAGAAAAAGCCGAAAAAGTAGACGCACTGTTGAAGCGCGATGCAAACAGACTGCGGAAGGGTTTGTCGTTCTTAAAGGAAGCAGTATAGAAACGAACGATTCAGAAAGCATCCCGCATCGAGTGAAGTCAGCACGTCAGAACGCGAACATTGACGATCATGGAATTTTGCAAGAGGACGTACTTTTCCAAAGCCCCTCTTATGCAGCCTCTTTTGTTAGCGGTGATAGTGCCAATGGTCTCACTTCTTGGAAAACTGATGATGGTAAAACTCTAAAGGATATTGAAAAATGAAAAAAAATATATAGAAATAATTCTTATGCATGATCGATGCGCGTTTTTTGGTTCCAGAGGTAGATAACGTGTTCCAACATGATTAAAAACTCTTTGTTCGGCAAGCGCATTGTGCATATCGGCTTCCCCTTCCTTATCCGCAGTATGGATGCAGTTCGTTCGCATCCTGTTTCGAATACATCGGTACATGCGATCAAACCACAGCAGGTGCCATCACGGAAGGCGTGTGGCACAATTGTGGGGAGCAAGGTGCGGTTATTTTGTCGTCAGTCGGTGTTTTCCGGAGTACGCGAGATCGACATCGACGACGATGCGTACGTCGTTTTGGGTTACTGGCGTTGCTGCGCGTGCTTTGGTGGCGTGCGGATGGTGGCGATACAGCAGCGTGCGCAAGCTGTATGCGTCGGCCCCGATCGCTGCAGCTGCGACAAACGTGCGGGTGATGTCTTCGCGGATGCGTGTGGCTGTGCGTGCGGATAGAGTCTGTGCCGTGCTTTGTTCGTACAATGCTTCGACGGTAGCGTGCATGCGGGCGTGGATCGTATATGTGTCGGAAGTGCCGTCCCAATGCGCTTTTATGGATGTATCTGGATGTTGAATGCGCACGGTAGCAAGAGGTGTGGACGATTGGGAGATCGTGAGGATCGTTTGTTTGCTTGATCGTGCGACAAACTGCAACCCGGCGAGTGCATCGAGTGGCAGCCAGCCGAGCTTCGTATAATGCGTCATCGCGTACGCACCGTGTACGGTGATGAGTGTGCGGGGCTCGTTTTGTTTTTGCCACGTGGCGGTGTTGCGCGTGAGCGAGGGCAGCAGTGCCGTCGCATAGGGGGTGTCGTTGTCGGCAATCCACATGCGCAGTGATTTGGGAGGGATGCCCGATTGTTCTTTGTACGTATCCTCAGGTTGGAGCAGGATGGTCCGTTCGGGCGTATAATCAAACAACCCATTGGTCGTAAGGAGATCGGGAAGTGCTTCGGACGTTCCGTACATATGTGCATTGAGGCGCATGTCGCGCATTCGGGCAAGGTGGTCGATGATGTCCCGCAGTACGGTGCGATCGGATAAGACGCGGTCATGAAATACGACCGTTTCTACGTGGTCCCAAAACAAATGCTGCTGCAGCGTGCGCTGAAGTGCCATCATCGCTGTGGCGACGTCGTCTCCTGAGGCGTGTCCGACCCACGTAGCAGGCTCACGAATCGTCTGACTTTCGGTTTTGGCGAGCTGGAACAAGTCGATCATTTGCACATAGACGACGACTTTTTCATGTGATAGGTCAAAGCCGATCGTATTGGCATAGGCGATCGATTGGATTTCTTTGGAATCCCAACAACCGCTGCACAACAACAAACACCATGCACAAAGTAAGGCGCGTCTCATACAGGGACCTTTTTGCGTGCGCTTGCCATCGGCACGCCAAACGATGTCTGGGCACTGATGTGGATGATCGCGACAAATAAAGCGACAAAAAGTCCGAAAAATCCAAACGCACTCGCCATCACGAGCATTCCCCATCGCAACCAGCTGCACGCGGCCATGACGTCCTGATTGGCGAGGGTAAACGTCCCGACCGCTGTCGCAGCGGCGATGACGACAAGAGATGGGGATGCAAGTCCAGAGCGAATTGCGGCATCCCCGATAATGATGCCTCCGACGACGGTCAGTGTTTGTCCGATGTGCTGGGGGAGACGCATACCTGCTTCGCGCAGCAGCTCAAAAAGGAGCAACAATACGTACATTTCAGATATTGAAGAAAAGGGTAGTCCACTTCGTGAAATCGTTACGGTTGCGAGCAATGAAAACGGCAATTGTTCTTGATGATATGCGACAAGTGAAATCCAAAAACCAGGTA
>JAGWXQ010000210.1 GCA_018969805.1 Paenibacillaceae bacterium
CTTGCAACAACAATTGCTCTCTGACAAGTACGATGCATTTTTAAAGGAAATTAAGAAAAAAGCGGTCATCGATAACCCGTATGCGATCGAAGAGCCCAGTCCTGCTGCGAAATAGAAAAAGTGCCGTCTATGCGGCACTTTTTCTATTGCTGTAGCATACTGATCCCATGAATCCAATAACGCATGCGAATATTTTTATCAGCAAAGCGTTTTCTTGAAAAACCATCATCATGAATCCGTTGGTTGATGAGAGACGAGATCACACGCTTCTGCGGGCATCCACTTGAGATCTTTTCCTGCCCATTTGATGTTGCAACCGATTGGATTTGTGACAGGGGTCGTGATGGGTTTGCCAGAGAGATGCTCATCTAAAGCGAGATCAAGATCGCGGGTCGTGATGCGGGATGCGTCGCGCGGGCTATCGACTCCTCTTCCGGTGTAGATGAGCGTACGATTGTCGTCAAATACAAAAAAATGAGGGGTCTTGAGTGCGCCATAGTGCAATGCCGATTGCTGGGTGTGATCAAAGACGTACGTCCATGGGAAACGGTGTGTCTCCATGCGCGCAACCATGTGTGCAAAGCTGTCTTCCGCATATGCGGTTGGGCTGTTCGCGTTGATGCCGACAAAAGCAACACCACGAGAAGCAAACGTCTCGACGGTGTGACGGGTTTGTTCGTCAGAGCCGATGACGTATGGGCAATGATTGCACGTAAAAAAAACGACCAATACGCGATGGTCTGCAAATGTGTCCAATGTAATGATGCGGCCATCCGTGCTCGGCAACTGAAACTGTGGAGCATGCGCACCAATACGCAGTGTATACGCCATCGAAAAATCCTCCTTAGATCGTAATTTACCCACCCTACACCCCACAAAAATAAAGGTGATGTGTACGGTCGTGGTGGTGTATAAACGTACGGGCTTACAAGAACAGAAAAAACATGGTGATCTACTCCAAACAAACATCGCACTGTACAGGAACAATGCGTGGCAATACGATCATACCGTAGTGCGTACATACATACAAGTGCATCGCGTCGATGGTTTGATGCGCATGCCTCATAAAAACGATCGATACCGACTGTGGGTATGCCAATGCAAAAAGTGTCCCTGTACATGGGACGATGGGTTGAAGTGCGTCTGTGCATCATATGATGGATGTACACCTTCGATAGGAGATGAACAGCGATGCGGGCGGTCGTTTGGTGGAGTAGGACTACGCAGCGGAACGTCGTCGTACTGCTCGTGCTTACGGGCATGGTCCTCGGTGCATTGTGGATCCCGTGGGCGACGAAGCCGACATGGATGTCTTTGCCGCTGATGGGCAAACGCATCGTACTGGATGCGGGACACGGTGGTGTCGATGGCGGTGCGATGGGGACGGTAGATGAAAAAACGATCACGCTCGATATGGTGCTGCAGCTGCGCGCATTGCTTGAACAAGCGGGTGCCGTCGTAACCTTGCTGAGAGAAGAAGATGTCGATCTCGCGCGTCCAGACACCAAAGGATACAGCAGACGAAAGACGGAAGATTTGCACGCACGCCTGCAAGCGGTGCGGCTCGCTCATCCGGATGTATTTGTAAGCATACACGCAAATGCAATGCCCCTGCGCACCGTATTTGGACCTCAGACGTTTTATGCACTGCGGCATAAAGAAAGTGCTCACTTGGCACACATCGTGCAAGCAGAGCTGCGTGCGCACGTCCCGACGCATCGCGTCGCCAAACCGATCAAGGGCATCTTTCTGATGGATCGCATCACGGTACCCGCAGTGTTGATCGAAGTCGGATTTTTGTCGCACCCCCAAGAAAGCGCGCAGCTCGCACGTGCGTCGTACCGTATGGCACTCGTCGAGGCGATGTACCGTGCACTGCTGCGCTATACTGCTGGAGAACGAGCAGAGTAGTACGTGATACACCCGCGTCAATTCCGCGGGTGTTGTGGTGTTGATGAACAAAGTGAAATGTGCAGCGCTCGATGGTCGGCTGCGCATGTGCGCATACATTAGTTTGTTGCAGCATTGACAAAATAGGAGAAGCATGATTTATGGTGTTGCGCTTTAGCCCCCCCTTGGTCCAACACGCACTGCGTGCCCTTTTCTTATTTGCAGCAAATGCGGCGAATTGACGACGTGAAGGAAAAGATTTTTTGGTGTAGGGAGTTGCACTGGGATGGGGGATGTGATAGGATATGAAGGTCGCCGAAAAAGAGGC
>JAGWXQ010000211.1 GCA_018969805.1 Paenibacillaceae bacterium
ACGGGCAGCGGCTATATTCCTCCACCACAGTGCACGAAGCGGGAAGATGCCAAAGTCGTCGGGTGGTTTTGTCGGTATATTCCCAAAGACCGGCACAAATCGTCTGAATGGGTGTATGTCATTTTGGACAAGCCTCCCTTGAAGGAGAGCCCCGCGACAAAGCGTGCAAAACAAACAAATCCGAAAAAAAGACGTTGACAGCGTGTCTGATCCATCTCATCCTGCGTCACTTGCTGAGTCGGCGCTTGCGCACGCGTACGATCACCAAAGCACAAAGTCCGATTGGTGCCGCGATTGGGGCGTATCCGACCGTACCGAGCCACCGTGCATACGGGGTCATTCCTGTACGCCCGTATACGGCAGCTTCGACAATGCCGGATGTATACACAGGGAGGCGATGCTGTACGGTGCCAAACGCATCGACGACGAGTGTGGGACCGACGTTGCCCGCGCGGACAAAAGGGCGCTGGAACTCAAGTGCGCGCATACGTGCGATCGCCTCATGGTGGTGCAGCAGCAGCGCATGCCCAAACCATCCGAGGTTGCTTGCATTTGCGAGCATCGTCGGTGCGGATGTCGTGTGCATGAGACGCGCCCAGTCATCACCATAGGCGTCTTCAAAGCAAATGGACACGGCGATCGTTTGTCCATGCGCGCGGAAAGGACGGGCATCGTCATCGCGCGCTGCAAACGAACCAAGCGGAATGCCGAGTACGCGAAGCAACGCACCAAACCCCATCGGGAGCGTCTCCCCAAATGGGACGAGGTGTTTTTTCGTATACGTCTCGTACGCAGTTTGATCTATGCGCAATAAGGCGTTTGCGATGCCGTCGTCTTGGCGGATGAGTGCACCGACGATGACGGTACGCGCGCTCTGGAGCTGAGTTGCTTCAAACGCGCGCCACGTCTTGCGCGATGCGTCATCTAAGGTGTCCACGGGCACAGGGACGGACGTCTCCGGTGTGAAGACGATGTCTCCTTGCGCGGTGTCGATCATGTGCACAAGGTGCGCAATGCGGTCGGTGATGTGCCGGTGCAGCATTTTGTCGCGCTGCGGTGTGTTTGTCTGGATCAACGACACAGCGATGCGGTCGTGGGGCGCTGTAAATGTGAACAAGGGTAGTCCGCACACAGCGACAACGCTCGTGCAGAGCACCGTCGTGGGCAATAAAGAGCGTCTGTGCCATAGCGCGATGCCTGCACAGAGCGAAGCGACGAGCCATCCGATGCCGTACACGCCAATCCACGGTGCCCATGCCCGCAATGGACTGTCTACATAGGCGATCCCGAGCAACGCCCACGGAAATCGCATGAGCATCGTACTCCACAACCACTCTGCACCCATCCACAAAGACCCAAAGAGCAACGCATCGACGAGCGCATGCCCCGATGTACATCGCTTCCATACCGCACAAGCGATCGCACAGCCGAAGGAAAGTGCAGCAGCAATCCCAATGACGATGAGCACGGCAAACACCGCCGGAACGCCCCCGATCGTATGTACGCTCGTGTAAATGCCGTACAACGCACAGACGTGGCTGCCAAACGCATACGCCCATGCGATCGACCACGGCCGATGTCGTACCGCCGTGACGAGTACGACCATGCCCAATACGGAGACGATCCACCAGGCAGGAAACGCCCAAGCGAGTGCACTGCATGCGCCTACGACCGCCATGCCGACATGTTCTGCACCACGACGCATTGCATGCACCCCCAAAAATTAATCCATTGGCACTCCAGCACGAGACAATTGGTCTCTCAACGCAGCGTACTGCGGGTCTGTCCAAAATGATGCCTCTGCGAGCAGTGCAGATGCATCGTCGCGTGCGGCTTCAAGCAGAGGAAAATCTTGTTCGATGTCCCCGATGCGAAATTTGGGGAGTCCGCTTTGTTGCGTCCCAAAAACGTCTCCTGGTCCGCGTAGTGCCAAATCTTGTCGGGCGAGCGCGAATCCGTCTGTCGTCGATACAAACGTGCGCAGCCTCTTTCTGGCGATAACGGTATGTGCATCGGAGAGGACGATGCATGTGGAAGCGTACGCGCCTCTGCCGACACGTCCACGCAGTTGGTGCAGTTGGGCAAGCCCAAAGCGTTCGGCGTTGTACACCACAATCATCGTGGCATTGGGCACGTCTACGCCGACTTCGATAACGGTCGTCGCAACGAGCATTGCAAGGACGCCTTCGACAAAG
>JAGWXQ010000212.1 GCA_018969805.1 Paenibacillaceae bacterium
GATGCCGGGTATTGCCTTAGCCTGCACACCGGAGGGGACCGCGCCGTACAGCTGCGCAAGCTCGATCGTCATGGACTGCGGGACATCTTTGGTGGCCGGATCTACGTCCACCAGCACAAAAATACGGACGCTCTGGAGCGCGTGCTCACGACGATCGGAGTCGATCGCAGCGATACGTGGATGGTCGGAAACAGCACCCGCTCGGACATCGTCCCTGCGCTGGAATGCGGCATCGGGGCGATCTACGTACCCCCGCTGACGACGTGGGCGTACGATGCGATGCACGAGCCACCCCACATCCCATCCGATCGCTGGCTCTGCGTCCCACGGCTGCGCGACGTCGTCGGTGCCCTTGCCGAGCAACGCCAGCTTGGAGGTGTGCGATGAATGTGCCCCGCCGCTGTGTCGTCAAAATCGGCAGCTCGTCCCTGACCGATCCAAAAACAGGTGCGCTCAAAAACGAACACATCGCGTTTTTTGTTCAAGAATGCGTCACGTGCATGGACAAAGGCGTCCAAATGGTGCTCGTCACATCCGGTGCTGTCGCAGCAGGCTTCGCAGCACTCGGATTTCGATCGCGTCCAAGTGCGTTGCACGAAAAACAAGCGTGCGCTGCTGTAGGGCAAACGTTGCTCATGCACGCATACGACACGGCACTGCGCGCGCATGGGCGCATTGGGGCGCAGCTGTTGTTCAACCGTAGTGACTTTGCTGACCGCGCACGCATGCGTCTGGCAGAGGCGACGTGCGACGAGTTGCTCTCCCGAGGCGTGCTTCCGATCATCAATGAAAACGATACGACATCGATTGCGGAGCTGACGTTTGGTGACAACGATCGGCTGTCCGCACTCGTAGCGCGCATCACAAAAGCCGATCGGCTCGTCATCGCTACAGATACGGACGGACTGTACACCGTCGATCCGCGTACCGATGCCAACGCGCAAAAACTGTCGCGCATCGCACACATCGATGCATCGATTTGGAACATGGCCGGGGCATCGGGCAGTGCGGTCGGTACAGGGGGCATGCGCAGCAAAATCGGTGCCGCTTCGATCGCGATGCTTGGGGGCATCGGGGTATGCATCGGGCGCATCGCGCAAGACGGCGACTTATGGCGCACGATGACGCTGTGCGGAGACGCGACCGTATTTGATCCGAGCGCACACGGGCAGTCGATGAAGCAGCTGTGGGTGCGCGAATGCGCCATCGTACAAGGACACGTCACGATCGACGCAGGTGCCGTGCACGCGTTGTGCATGGAGAAAAAAAGCTTGCTTCCCGCTGGTGTCGTCGCCGCATCCGATGCGTTTGACGCGGGCGACATCGTCGAAGTGCGTGGTCCTGACGGATCACCGATCGGACGTGGCATATCCAACTACGCTGCCTGGCAGCTGCGTGCCGTCGCAGGTTGCTCGACACACGACGCGATGCAGCGCATCGACGTCGTACGGCCCGAAGTCATCCACCGCGACGATCTCGTCATCACCGCGCAATAACACCGAAGAAGGAGCACGATGTATGGAATCGATACACACCCTCGCCCTGCGCACACGCGCATGCGCACCGCGCGTCGCCAGCGCATCTACAGCCCAAAAAAACGATGCCTTGCGCACGATGTGCGCGCACATCCGTGCACACGTCCCCGACATTTTGGAACACAACGCCCGTGACGTCCACGAACAAGCGCACGCAGCTCCTGGCATCCGCGATCGGCTCACGCTATCACCCGCGCGCATCGAAGCGATGTGCCAAGGAATTGAGACGGTCATCGATTTGCCTGATCCGATCGGGGAAACGCTCGCACACGTCGTACGGCCCAACGGATTGCGCATCACCCAAACGCGCGTCCCGATCGGGCTCATCGGCATGATCTACGAAGCGCGTCCAAACGTGACGATGGACGCGATCGCGCTGTGTCTCAAGACAGGCAACGCAGTGTTGCTCCGTGGAGGCACTGCTGCCCATCATACGAACACGGTCCTCGTCCACATCGCCAAAAACGCCTTGGCGACGACTGCGCTCCCACAAGACGCGATCGCCCTCGTTGCCGAAAAAAGCCGGTCGGCGATCGATGACATGCTCGGACTGACCGGCATTCTCGATTGTGTCATTCCGCGCGGAGGGGCATCGCTGATCGCACACTGCATCGCACATGCGCGCGTGCCGATCATTGAGACGGGTGCAG
>JAGWXQ010000213.1 GCA_018969805.1 Paenibacillaceae bacterium
GATGTGGGGGGCAATCGCTGTGCAATAAACGTGTGCAGGAATTGGGTGACGGCGGCTTCATCGAGTGCGCCTGTCGCTGGCGCGCGTCGCTCGGGAACAGCTGGTTCGTACGTGATCGAAGCGACCGAACTTGTAGAGGGATCCGTAATGACAAACGTATATCCATCCGCATCTGCACCATAACTCGCATCGCGGTAGCCAAGACGAGATGCGGTGAGCTGGGAGCTCGTAGTGATGGTGTGTTGGGGAACGATTGAAAAGTCGGAGTGCAGGGTGCCGTGTGCAGAAGGCTGAAACGGTACGGTTACGGGGCAGGACTGTGTCTGTGTCGTGCCATCGTGCAAGACGATGCGTATGGTCGCGCGCGTCGTATACGTCCACACGGATGCGTCAGATCGATCGAGCGCGTCGGTATCGATGCGCACGACGAACGATGATGAGGCGCGATTGCCCGCGACGATGGACGGAGCGGTGTCGTCGTTGAGGGAGAGGTGCCACTGTTTGATGTCTTCGCGCGTGATGTGTACTGCGCGGAGGCGTGCGTCGCCGATGAACGCATCGTCGTTGATCGTGCCGTGCACGGTTACGGGTACGTTGATAAACCGTTCTTTTGTCAGTGCAAGTGGAGATCCACTGATTGTTGCGGTACACAACAGTGGGGTCGCTGATTTTTCGGAGGAGTGCATCTGAGCGAGCGGGAGCGTCTGAAACCATACGCTGCGCGATGCCCACGAATAGTGAAACATCGTCCCGAAGCCCCCCTCGCGCATCGTCGGTTGCTGCATAATAGCGACGTATGCGCGCGGATCGTTCTGATCGGGTAAAGGCGAGAACGGGCGGGAATAGTCGATGCCGCTGTCGATCGTAAATCCAAGCGAGCGGGTGAGCAGCCGCTTCATCCCGTCGTACGGTGCCGATACGGGGTCGTCCCCATCCCGGTACACAACGCCCGGGTGCTGTGGACGATGCGCATACGATGCGGGCAAATCGCGCCACGGATAGCGGATCCAATGTTTTTGACCCATCTCTGTTGTAGACAGTGCATCGCGAACAAAGTAGGCGTTGTGCACGGGTTGTCCAGTTTCATCGAAGCCCCAATACAAATATTCCCCATACGTATATTTTCCGTAACGCGCATCCCATACGTACGCATGCCCTTCTCCGTCAGGGGGGTCAATGACGGTCGATGCATCTGCTGGATCGGACTGCCATCCTTTTTTGTACCGCTGCAAACGATCCGGAACGTTCGTCGGTTTGCCGTATACGATGAGGCGCAATGGACCGTGCTTCTTTCCAGACGCATTGATCGTCCATGTCGCATAGTACAAGTCGCTATAAAACTTAAATCCTTGATCGGAGCACGGACGCACTCCGCTGGGGATTGGGCCGTCGATCGCTTCATTGTAGCCACACGGATTGGAAAACCCATACCCGATCGCTGCGGCATCACCAAATGGAAACAGCAAAAGCACGATGAACCAACGATGCCACATCACGACCCCTCCTTCGTGAACATGCAAAAAAGCACACACGCCAAATACGATTGGCTCGTGTGTGCTTCACAACACATATAGTATACCACAATTGTTGTTGGGGCGCAACAACAATGGGCACGTGCGACAGACAAAACAGCGATATCAACAAAATAAGAGTACAAATTGCACATTCACTTTGCAGCAAGGCGATCGAGTAATGAACACAACGCAGAGGTTAGCTTATTTAGCGGTGTTTTCCACATCGGGAAATTATTGATGAAAAAAGCCATTCGTTTTTGAATAAATTGTTTCGCTTTATAAAAGATATTTGAATTTTTCCTGAGCAAGGTTTTTCCGATTTCGGTAAGCTCGCTTGCGTTTAATTGGCTACTGGTGTTCCATATATAGGAATTCTTCATTTCAAGCACATTTTGTTTTAGCTGCTCCATCCATTTTTTAAGATCTGTTGTACAGTCCTCCATCCCCTTGATTTTATTTTTTAACTCGAGTTCTGTTGAGGCAATCCACATGGAGTACACGCTGATTGCATCGGCATTCTTTGGTGTCGAATAGTTGGTTTCATTTTTATTGTTATAGTATTGATGCACGTGACCGACAAAACGTTTAAGATCGCTTAATTCCTTGAAATAAGCATCTTTTCCCGCCAGATTCCATACTTTTCCCATTG
>JAGWXQ010000214.1 GCA_018969805.1 Paenibacillaceae bacterium
TCGTTGTGATCGTCGTGTATGCGATTGCGGTATATGTACTTGTTCGCTTTCGCGCGCGAAAGGGCGATCATTCGATTCCGAAGCAAGTGGAGGGCAATGTCAAGCTTGAAGTGATCTGGACGGTCATTCCGATCATTTTGCTGACGATACTTGCGATCCCGACGATTAGCTATTCGTTTAAGCACGATCGCGATGCATCAGGAGATCCGAATGCGCTCAAAGTAAAGGTGACGGGGCATCAGTATTGGTGGGAATTTTCTTACCCGGATTTGGGGATAGAGACGGCACAAGACTTGGTGTTGCCTGTTGATCGCACGATTGCGTTTGAGCTGACGAGCGTCGATGTAAACCACTCCTTTTGGATTCCGGCGATCGGGGGAAAGAAAGATTTAAATGCAGGGCAAAAGACGCATTTTTTGCTTACGCCTACGGAGGTAGGTGTGTTTAAAGGGAAATGTGCGGAGTTGTGCGGACCGTCTCATGCACTCATGGACTTTAAGGCTGTTGTGCTCAGTGATGCAGATTTTGAAGCGTGGATTGCAGATATGAAGCAACCATCGGCTGTTGCTGCGGATGTGGCTGTCGGCGAGGCGGTGTATAAGGCAAACTGTATTTCGTGTCACGCGCTTGAACCATCAAGGCCGAGCCCGATTGCTCCCCATTTAAATGGTTTTGCGGATCGTACGCGCATTGCAGGCATATTGGCGCACGATCAGGAAAATTTGAAAGCGTGGATTCGGGAACCGGACGCGCTCAAGCCAGGAGCAAAGATGCCTGGTTTCCCAACGGAGGGACCGGGGGCGAGGTTGACGGAGGAGGAGCTCGACGCGCTCGCATTGTATTTGATGCAATTAAAATAAGGAGGGTGTCGTGATGGCGCAGGCTATGGCTGTCGCTGGGAAGGCACACGCTCCGCATCAGTACCGCGGAGTGATGGACTGGTTGACGACGGTGGACCACAAAAAAATTGGCATTATGTATTTGATTGCAGGGGCGTTTTTCTTTATTGTCGGTGGTATTGAGGCGATGCTCATTCGCATGCAGTTGATTGGACCCCAAATGGATGTTGTATCTGCACAGACGTACAATGAGCTGATTACGATGCATGGAACGACAATGATTTTTTTGGCTGCGATGCCGATTATTTTTGGCTTCGCAAATGCGATCGTTCCATTGCAAATTGGTGCGCGCGATGTGGCGTTTCCTTTTGTCAACGCGCTAGGATTTTGGACATTTTTGTTTGGGGGCATATTGCTCAACGTCAGCTGGTTTGTCGGTGATGTACCGGATGCAGGGTGGACAGCGTACGTACCCCTAGCGGATACGGCGTACAGTGCCCATAAAGGGATCGACTTTTTTTTGATGGGTCTTCAAATATCTGGGATAGGGTCATTGATTGGTGCAATCAATTTTTTGGTAACGATTATCAATATGCGTGCACCGGGTATGACGTTCATGCGCATGCCGTTGTTTACGTGGACGGTATTTATTGCTTCGGCGCTCATTTTGTTCGCGTTTCCCGCATTAACAGTGGGATTGATCTTGATGACATTTGATCGCTTGTTTTCCGGAAACATTTTTGATCCGACAATGGGTGGAAATCCGGTATTGTGGCAGCACATTTTCTGGATATTTGGGCATCCAGAAGTGTATATTTTGATTTTGCCGGCATTTGGGATCATTTCAGAAGTCATTCCTACGTTTTCTAAGAAAAGGCTGTTCGGATACAGCACGATGGTATTTGCGATCGTTCTGATTGGTTTTTTGGGTTTTATGGTGTGGGTACACCATATGTTTACGACGGGACTTGGGCCAGTTGCCAATGCGTTGTTTGCAGTGGCAACGATGCTTATTGCGATTCCGACGGGGGTCAAAATTTTTAACTGGTTGTTTACGATGTGGGGCGGTCAAGTTCGTTTTACGGTAGCAAACTTGTTTGCGATTGGATTTGTTCCGACGTTTGTGATGGGTGGGGTCACGGGTGTGATGCTCGCAGTGCCTCCTGCGGATTTTCAGTTTCATGATAGTTATTTTGTGGTCGCCCATTTTCATTACGTCATCGTTGGGGGCATTGTGCTTGGATTATTTTCGGGATTGTTTTACTGGTTTCCA
>JAGWXQ010000215.1 GCA_018969805.1 Paenibacillaceae bacterium
GCCGTGCTTCTTCGAACAATGCGATGTGCTGCGCGCATGCGGACAGAGCGGCGAGCGTCGCGTCGGACGTATCGCGCAGTGGGGGGACGATGCCTGATTGGACATCGGCATGCATGCGTGCTGCGAGGGACAGCTGGCGGTGCGTATCCAGCATGCGCGATGCAGAAGGGAGTTCGGTCGGTACGGGGAGGCGTACCCCACAGTAGTCGATATCCAAGCCCAGTGCGGTACGTGCACTGCGCAATGACTGGATTTCTTGTTCGCTGCAGGGGAAAGCATGCGCCGCGCGTGCATCGATTGGATCGGAAATGATCGCAGTATCGTGGGCAGCGGCCATGTGTGCGGCGCGCTCAGGGGACACGACTTGTCCATCGAGTACAATGTGTTGCAGTTGATCGTGTGCCCAGCCGTTGATGTCGGCATCGAGGGCGGCGAGTCGGGCGTGCAGCGCATCGACACGCGCGTGTTGTTCATCAACGTGCTGCTGTACGTGTACGCGATCGGTCGTTTGAACGATCGTGGCGATGTGGTGGATCGATTGTTCAAACTGCTTTTTCCCTTCGTGTTCCATCGTCAACAACGCAATCGCCAGCGGACGAATCGGTTCTGGCAGCTGATCGCGCAATACGGACAGTGCGGCATCTTTCATTGAGGTGACCAAAATGCGCTTTCCGTGCGCCAAATAATGACAAACGATATTGGCAATCGTATGCGTCTTTCCAGTGCCTGGTGGACCTTGTACGACGACACCGGTATGCGCGTGCAAAAGCTGTACCATGCGCACTTGCTCGTCGTTGTACGGCTTGGGAAAAAATACATCTTCACCCGATGCACTGCTTCCACACATCCCGCGCATTGTAGGGAAATGCACTTCGGTATTGTGTGCATCGGGAGGTGTCGTCAGTGCCAGTGCCACTGGAGGAAGCTGTTCTGTTTGCTCTATTGCAGTACGCAAACGCAACAAATCTTGCACGTGCGTGCTGTTTGTTTTTGGGCGCAAAAAAACGACCCACGTATTCGTCACTTTGGGGCGGGATTCGGGTTTGGGGACGGTGCGATCATCGGGCTTGATGTCTGGCCAGTACACTCCGTTGCTTGCCAAGTGCGTCGCAGCTTGCTTGAGTAAGGGTGTCCATAATGTCGGGTCAAACGGCGAAAACGACCAATCGTCTTGGGCCATCATATTTTTCGCAAACTGCTCTATAGCGATGATGCCTGTATGGGTGTCTTCGGCAAACGCATCAAACGTGCACTGCGTTTCAACGTCGCGGGGCCGCAGCACGATCGCGGCCGTTTGTGGGTGCAACGACACGTCGAGTGCGTGGGTCAACAATGGAACGCGCATCGTTTGCCCGTCGATTGACCATACGACGATTCCGGCACCCCACACGAGCTCTCGTTGCGCATCCCCGATTGCACCCTCCAGCGTTTGTTTGATCTGATACAGTTGTTTGTAGAGCGCGATCGATTCGCGGATGCGCACTTCGGTTTTTGCCCATGCGTTCCACTGCGCGACGTATTGTTCGAAATATGCGGTTAACGTTGGATCTGGAGGATGGGCATTGCGCAATGTTGGGGGCACCGTCGGAACGGACGACACATCGATCGAAGATGCCCATCGAGTGGACACGTTCGGGGGGGATGTTTCGCGCAGGCGATCGAGCTGGAGCCACGCGGGATCGTCGTGATCGACGTTGATGTGTATGCCAGGCAATTGGTGCAATGCATCTTCTGTAAGAAAAAAAGCTGCTTGGGTGACATCTGCGAGATGCGTGGCAGAGCGCGACGTCATGCTCGCAGCGTGCACACAAAAGTCGACCATCTGCAGCAACCGTTCTCGTGCGACCACTTGTGCACACCCCTTACCGTCGTCTTTGTACCATTGTACCATAAGTTTCGGGCGATGGAAGATCGAAACGCAACAAACGTATTGCGCACATCAAAAATGTTGCCCATAAAAAAATGGCACCATGTACTTGATACGTTATTTTATTATATGTTATAATAAAATAACCACGATAAAACAATTGCAGCGTCGTGTAAGGTGGATTTGGTGGCGGCTGTGTGTATACGCGCACCAAAAAGAGGAACGCACTGCGCAGCG
>JAGWXQ010000216.1 GCA_018969805.1 Paenibacillaceae bacterium
GTGAACAATCCTTGACGGCTCTCTTCGCTTCGCTCAAAATAGTATCGCAGCATCGAAATATTGAGCGTTTTGCCAAACCGTCTTGGGCGGGGGATGAGTATGACTTGCCCAGCATTGTCGTACATTTCCTGTATAAACAAACTTTTGTCTACGTAATAGCTGTCATTTTTTCGAAACTTCTGAAAATCGCTCGTCCCAATAAAAATTTCTCTCATCTGCGTTCCTCCATTCGTAGGTATGTACGAGGGCGTGTTCTCGCTTGCGGAAAAATCAACGCTTGTAGTAAAATTTGTGCATGAAAATACAAATAAAACAATGCGAGAAATCAAGCACATTCATCTCGCATTGGTTACTTGGCAAGGAAGTAGTGTCGCGATGCGCTAGGCTAGGATCGATACGACCTGCGTTTCCATGAGTAGCCTTTTTTGCGGATCGCGGTGTACCAGGAGTGGCATGCCAGCAGCATCAGAGCGGTCATAGAGACAGGCATCGCCCAGCACCAGCGCAATGGCGTGCCAAAACGTGCATCGACGACGGCTTTTTGGGCGACGGCAAACGCATAACAGAGTAAGCAAAACAAAACATCGCGCCATTGCCCGTGCACGATGCTGATGCCTGCGACGGCGACCGGTACGGCGTACAGCGTCGTGTACGTGGCGAGCAATCCGCACAACATCAACGGGGATCTGCCGATGCCATTGTATAGGTTTTTTGCAAATCCATGCCACACGTCTCGTGGACGTGCGTACATCTCGCAGGCGACGACGGGTGTGATGTCCACAAGCGCGACGCGGCAACCGACCCGCTTGGCACGCTTTGCCATCGTCATGTCTTCGATCAGCGATGCCCTGTGGTGCTCGTGGGCGTGCCCCCCAATGCGGTCGTACGCTTCCCGACGATACAGCATGCACGCACCGTGGGCTGCCACAAACGCAGCCCGTGCAGAGCGCAGGACGCGCCCGACGGGCAAATGCAGTGCGATGACAAAGTGCATGAGTGGCAGCACGAGCCATCCGAATGCATGGGAGGAAAGGACGCGCGGAAAGCCCGTCAACACATCCGCGCGCAGTGCTTGTGCGGTCGCAAGCAGCGATGATACCATCGCAGCATCGTGTACCGTATCGGCATCGACAAAAAGCAACCACGATCCGCGCGCATGCTCCGCAAGCTGGGCACACGCATGGCACTTGCCGACCCACCCATCGGGCAAAGGAGTCCCCCGAAGCAACCGAATGCGATCGTCTCGATCAGCCCACGACGCCACAATCGCTGCGGTGTCGTCGTCGCTTTCGTCATCCAGCACGAGGCACTCCCAGTTTGACCACGTCTGTGCGTGGATCGATGCGATGCAACGCCCGATCGTTTGTGCTTCATCCCGCGCGGGAATCAAAATCGATACGCGTGGCTCGTCGTGCGTCTGCGTATGCACAAGACGGGGCCACGAAGCGACATTGATCACGATCCATAAGACGATCAGTGCATGTGCAATACATAAAATGATCAACATGGTAAGCCACCTTCTTTGTCGCTAGCTTGGGCGTCCTGTCGATCGTCTACCGATGATATGGCGTACGTGGGGCATCGGGGCGTTGTGCAGGAGTGCCATCTTTGTCGCATCGAGGGCATCGGTGATCGCTGCTTCTGCGCGCCATAACGCATCGTCAGACGCACGGATGGGGGGAGCGATCGTAATGTACAGTGACGGATATTGTGCTGCACCGAGTGCATACGTGAAGGCGACGGGGACGATCGAGAGCGCGATGTGTTCGCGCATGCACTGGCGCACGATCCACGACATCCCGCGCTGAAAGCCGAGCGGGCGCACGTCGGCATGGCGGACTTCCCCTTGTGGAAAGAGCCATACGCCCCCGTGTGCGCGCAATCGATCGACGGTGTACCGCAGCGCAGTGCGCACGCTGCCCGTGTCGTTGCGATCGATCGGAAATGCGCCAAGCTTTGAGAAAAACGGATGTGTGCGCAGTCCTTCTGCACTCATCATGGCATACAAATCCGCACGAAACAACGTTTCGTTGAGCCAAAACGCCGCAAGCGCATCCCACCAGCTGCTGTGGTTTG
>JAGWXQ010000217.1 GCA_018969805.1 Paenibacillaceae bacterium
GGGGCACACACTCCGAACTGCTGCAAAACCACAAAGCACTGCTGTTTTCCAAAAAAGACAACTTGCTCTCTTTTCCAGTAAACCTATACGAAATACCCGATAAAAAAGGGACAAAAAATACGGAAATCCCTGAATACGGGCAATTTGTATACCAAGGCGCATATGTATACCACATCGATACGCAAAAAGGCTTTGAACTGCGCGGGAGAATCACACATATGACGGATGAAGACATCCTAAAAAGTGGCGATCGCGGCTTCGATCCTATGGTTTCTGTCCGAAGAATTATGCGCATACAAGATACATTGTATACGCTGTCTGAACGCATGATCAAAGTAAACAAACTCATCGATCTCACCGACGTCGCTTCCATATCGATTCCTTCTTCCCCACCAAACCCGATAACACCCGCAACGTCCGACGATACCCCAACGATCAAAATACAAAAAAACTAAGACCGCAAGGACCGTTCCCTTGCGGTTCTTTTTTTTTTTGCAAAATTGTGCACGCATTGCACAAAACGGATTCATCCCAACCAACAAAACATTTACGCTACAGGATAACGCACAGTCAAGCACAGCTCGCCAGTAATGTTTGGTGTGACACCGATGCCTGCGGTCACTGCCAACTGAATCGTGTCAAATCCTGTTTTTGTGAACGCGAGTGCCGTTCCGGGAATGACCGTATCTGTCTCAACCAACGTACCACCCGCACCACCAAGAAAGAAATTTACTGTAAGCACACGACCAGCAGGAGCCGCACTAATGAACAGCGTACCGCTGACAAACAATTTTGCAGGATTGATGTCTACAACGTACAGCTCTTGTGCAAACGCTGCAATTTCTGGAGCAATGTTGATTTGCGTGCACAATTGATCCTGTACATACGTACTTTGCGCACAACACGTCAAGTGGCTGTATGCCACCCGTGGACTTTGGATGTCTGCGAAACAACCCATTCAAAACGCCTCCTCAAAAATTTTGTGGTACGCCATATCGTATGTTGCGCACGAATATGCGCATAGTGCATACGTCTAAAAGCATCAAAATAGGGCTACTGACCCGATGCCCCCGAAACTGCAACCCCGAACCGAACCCAAATTGTGCACACAATAGGCACTTGAACGATACACGATGCGTACGGATCTCATACATTAGGAAACGTGGATTTCCTCCACACGAGAAATCCGTAAAAAAAAGGAGGTCTTTTCTTGCACACAAATACCGTGCAACAATCCAACGTGACCATCGTCAACGTCGGAAAACGATGCCGAAAAAGACATCGGCGAAAAACACCCAGACGAACATGCACAACGGCATGCATCGAGGGCGACATTTTTCAACTGTGCAATAAAAAACCTGTAACGTATTATCAGGCAATACACGCACGAAAACGCGCGATCGTCCGCATCCAAAACGACACGTCGTGCACGATGACCGCACGACTGTTTATGCGCCATCGATGTGCACCACTATGCTTGCACATCGGACTCGGTCAACAAGTGAGTGCAAGCGTCCCCTATCTCAAAAAGCTCGTCATTTCTTGCAACGACACATGCGCAAAATCACCAATATGCCGAGGGAAGTATATGATCATGTGGCATACCAAAAACGGAATGACATTACATTAAAAAAGGGGGGGTTGGTGTGCGCATTTGGCGAAAAGGAAAAAATAAGCCCCACATGACCCGCAACGGATGGAAACATCGCATCGTAATCCACAGCAACGATAAAGACGATGTCGTATCCAGTATGATCGATGAACACGTAAAGACCACAATCAACACCCCACCCCACCTGCACAGTGACGATGACGACGACTGCACCTGCTCTGAATCGTCTAAAAACTGCTGCTGCAAATGCTGCTGTCGATACTGCATCTGCCCTCCAGGACCACAAGGACCTCAAGGACCTCAAGGACCTCAAGGCCCGCAAGGCGAGAAGGGCGAACAAGGCGAGAAGGGCGAGCAAGGCCCGCAAGGCGAGCAAGGCCCGCAGGGTGAGCAAGGCGAGCAAGGCGAGAAGGGCGAACAAGGCCCGCAGGGTGAGCAAGGCGA
>JAGWXQ010000012.1 GCA_018969805.1 Paenibacillaceae bacterium
GATGCGATCGCCCACACAACGCTGCTTGGCATGACGAATGCGCCTGCTGTATCGCTTGCGGTCAAACTCGTCGCACTTGCCCCACCAGGACTCACGCGCGTGTACTACTCGGACAGCGGTGCTACAGCAGTTGAAATTGCGCTCAAAATGGCGTTTCAATATTGGCAAAACATCGGAAAGCAAGACAAAAAGACGTTTGTCACTTTAGAGGGGAGCTACCATGGGGACACGATCGGTGCGGTCAGTGTAGGCAACATCGATTTGTTTCACGCACTGTATCGTCCATTGCTGTTTTCTTGTGAACGTGTGCCGTTTCCCGATACGTACCGCAATCCGTATGGAACGACCGATGCGTGCCGTGACGCGTGCCTCGCCCACATCGAGCAGCTTTTTGCCGCATCATCCGATCACATCGCTGCGATCGTCGTCGAATCCCTCGTTCAAGGAGCAAGCGGGATGCGCATCATGCCGGAAGGCTTTTTGCATGGCATTCGTGCCTTGTGCGATGCATACGACGTGTTGCTCATCTGCGATGAAGTGGCGACAGGCTTTGGGCGTACCGGAGCGATGTTTGCCTGCATGCAAGAAAGCGTCGTGCCCGACATCATGACGATCGGCAAAGGGCTGACCGGGGGATACCTCCCGATCGCCGCGACGTTGACGACCGAAAAAATATACACCGCGTTTTATGGTTCCTACACAGACAAAAAAACACTATTTCACGGGCATTCGTACACGGGAAACGCCCTTGGATGCGCAGTCGCGCTCGCAAACATCGACGTCATGGAACGCGAGCACGTGCTCGATCACGTCCGCACCATGACCGCCCACGTCGCAGACATACTGCATACGTTTTGGGAACTGCCTGCCGTCGGTGACATCCGCCAAAAAGGGCTTATGATCGGCATTGAGCTCACGAGCGATCGCGCCACAAAACGTCCGTTTGACCCCAACGCACGCATCGGGTACGAAACAACGCTGCGCATGCGCGCACGCGGACTACTCGCTCGCCCGCTCGGAGACACGATCATATACATGCCCCCGCTATGTACGACCGCCGAGCAACACACGCGCATGCTCGACATCATGTATGCAGCGATTCGCGAGGCACCCCAATAAACGTCGTTGGGGTGCCCCATAGCCTAAAAATTCCAAACATATTTTCCTTCTAACATACACACCTTCGCTTTGTCTTTACAAGATGCATCCATGTTAAAAGATGAATTATTGTTGATCTGCACACGACCACTAACACCAACAGTGAGTTCTGTTCCACTTACTGTTTGATTATTCCAATATTCACCTTTAACGTACGGTATCACCGTCGTTCCTCTTCCGGATTTTCCGCCCGCGGCTGTTATACAGTCCTCCTTGTTGCCTATACACAGCCCCAATTTCGCACTCGCTTTTACTTCACGCGTACCCAGTTGCGCTGTGACACCGACATTGACGCACGGAGAAGATGTTCCGCAAAAACTTCTTCCAAAACGCGCGCCCACGAATGCATTCCACTTCGAACGCACTTCCGGACCTGCGGTTTTGGCGATATTGTCTATCGCTTCGTTTGTCACCTCTCGCACTACACGCTCCGTCGTATCTACGACCAGCTTTTGTCTTTCTGCTGCAGTCATTTTGAGTAATGTGGGTACTGGTATCGACTCGAGTTGTCGATCGATCTCTTCATTGACACGCTTCCGCACGACTTCTGGCGGGGGCATGTATTGTTTCTTGAGCGAATCTATACTTGGCGGACGGACGTCAATGTCTCCGGTCACTGTAACATACAACGAGAAATGTTGATTAATCCAAAATTCAAACTTTGTCTTAATATTGACCACAACATGATTTCTCCCAAGTGAAGCAAAGCCAATGCGCACATGCACACAATCGGCATCGCCACACCGCTTCACGTCAACACGAATTTCATCGCCCTTTTTTCCCACACCGACTTGCACTTTTGGCTTCGCACTGGCCACGCTGGTCAACATGAGTGCCCCGATGAGCACCAGCGTCATTGTGTGTACAACGTACCGTTTCATTGTTTGCACGCTCCTCTAAGATGTTTTGGTCTCGTTCCCGTACGGAATACGATTCCCAACTCTATAATACATCCGTGTCGCTCGTTTGTCAACAACGCAGTATTTGCTACACAAACAATGCGTGCACAAACTGTTCGGCATCGAAGCGGTGCACATCGGTCAATTTTTCCCCAAGTCCAACAAATTTGATTGGGATACCAAGCTGATCGCGTATCGCGAGCACGATGCCTCCTTTTGCTGTGCCATCGAGTTTTGTAAGGACGATGCCCGTAATGCCCGCTTTTTCCCCAAACAACTTTGCTTGCGTGAGGGCGTTCTGTCCCGTCGTTGCATCGAGCACGAGCAGCACTTCATGCGGGGCACCGGGCAGTTCTCTTTGGATAATCCGCACCATTTTGTGCAGTTCTTCCATAAGATTCGTTTTGTTGTGCAGTCTGCCTGCTGTATCGCACAGAAGAACATCGATGTCGTGTTGCGTGGCGTATCGGATCGCATCAAACATGACGGAGGCAGGGTCGCTTCCTGGTGACCCCTGAATGCAATGCACGCCCGCCCGATCGCTCCACACGCCAAGCTGATCGACTGCTGCCGCACGAAACGTATCTCCGGCTGCGACCGCGACTGTTTTTCCTTGTTGCTGCAACACATAAGCGAGTTTGCCGATGGTCGTCGTTTTCCCGACACCGTTTACCCCGATGCACAGTACGACCGTCGTACCGCGCTGTGCCATGCGCAGCTCCGTCTCGTCATCTTCCCGAAACAACCCCATGACAAGCTCACTGAGCAGTGGCTGCAGCTGCGCGGGTTCCGTGCATTTTTGTTCTTTCGCGCGGATGCGCAGCGCATCGACGAGCTTCATCGTCGTATGCACACCAACGTCCGCGCGGAGCAACGTCTCCTCAAGCTCTTCATAAAACGCCTCGTCAATGACCGTGCGCCGAGAAAACAACGATGACAGCTGCGCTTTGAGTGCCGTCCGCGTCCGTGTCAATCCTTCGACAAACGAGGCCGTCACTTGCTCTGCTTTACCCGCGATGCGCTCGCGCAACTTTTGAAAAAAACCGGCCACGAAATCCCTCCTTATCCCATCTACGCTGAAACAAACTGCACCGAAATGAGCTTCGATACCCCTCTTTGCTCCATCGTCATGCCGTACAACGCATCCGCTGCCGCCATCGTCGTTTTGCGGTGCGTAATGACGATAAACTGCGTATGTGCGGCAAATGTTTGCAAAAATTGCGCAAAACGCATTCCATTTGCTTCATCTAACGCTGCATCGACTTCGTCCAATACGCAAAACGGCAACGGCTTGTACCGCAACACCGCAAACAGCACACACAACGCCGTCAACGCCCGCTCGCCACCGGAGAGCAGCTGCATATTTTGGCGCTTTTTCCCCGGTGGCTGCGCGAGGATGTCGATGCCCGATTGTAAGATATCGCTTGGATCGGACAATTGC
Source organism: Paenibacillaceae bacterium (assembly GCA_018969805.1). Classification (GTDB taxonomy): domain Bacteria; phylum Bacillota; class Bacilli; order Paenibacillales; family YIM-B00363; genus REEB470. The sequence goes on from JAGWXQ010000012.1 coordinate 3,499, forward strand.
ACATCGGCGCTTCCTCCGCCAAACAGGGCAACAAATACGTCTTGCACGTGCGCGCGGATGGACGCAAACGCCTGGGTGAATTTGGCTTCCATATCCGCATCGATGTCACGAATGACGGACATCAGCTGCTGCTGTGCCGCACGCACATCGTCTCGCTGTGCAGCCAAAAACGCCATCCGTTCTTGCATGCGTGCGTGCTCCTCAATCGCCCCAACGTGCACGTGCCCGAGTGTTGCGATGCGTTCTGCAAGGTGGGCTGTCGTGCGCCGTACGTCGTCAACATCGCCTGTAAGCGGGTAGTGTTGTTTTGCCCGCTCGTAGCTCATTTTTGCCGATTGGGCCAACTGGGTCAGCCCGTATTCCAGTGCCGCACGTGCACGGTGCATGTGCGCCTCACACGCACGCATCGCCGCAGCGTGCTTCCCTTGCTGCATGCGCAATGCCCCAAGCACTTCTTGGGCGTCGGTCAGCGCCTGCATCGCACCGTTTCTTGTCGTCCGAGCGCGCTCCAGCGCATCCGCACGCGTCTGCCGCGCAGCATCGATCGCTCGCAGCGTCTCGATGTGCGCTTCGTGCTCGAGATCAAGTGCACAGATGTGCGCCTGTACGTCCGCACACTTCGCTTCATACGCCTGCAGCGTCTGTGCCACATCGCTGCTGCCCAGTTGTGCAAACCGCGCTTGCGCCGCACCGATCGCTTCCTCCAGCCGTGCATGTTCGACACGCCATTGCATCCGCTCTTGCGCATCGCGCGTGCTCTCGTCCCGGATGCGCGCGCGTACCTCAAGCAGCTGTTGTTCCTCTTCTGTGACGCGTTGCGACCAGTGTGCGATGTCGCGCTCGATATGGATGCGCGCCTGCCCCAGCGTCTGACGCGTTGCATCGAGATCACGCTGCTCCGCATCGATGACTGTGCGCGCTTGAGCGATGTCGCGCAAGCGCACGCTGTGCTGCTGCATCATCGCCTCTTGCTGCTGCCAGGCGGTATGCTGCGCTTCGCTTTGTGTGTGCGCCTCCGACAGCGCCGCGCGTGCACGATCGAGCTCCTCTTGCAGCGCTGCACGCTGCACGCGCAGCGTCTCTTGCTGCGCATGCAATGCAGCCAGTGCGCGCTCAAGCTCTGTTAGTTGTCTCTTGCGTGCCAGCAGCGGTGCGTTCGTCGTACGCACGCTCCCCCCCGTCATCGCCCCGCCGCTGCCGATGACGTCTCCGTCGAGCGTAACGATGCGGTAGCGGTATGACAGCGCGCGTGCGATGCGGCTTCCTTCTTCCAATGATTGTACAATGCCGACGTTTCCAAGCACGTGTGCCAAAATCATCTCATACAGCGGATCGACGTGCACGAGCTGTGCCGCCACTCCAATCCATCCGGGCAACGCCAAAACGGCGTGGACGTCTGCCATTATTTTGCCCCGAATGATGTCCAATGGCAAAAACGTCGCGCGTCCTTGATTCGTTTTTTTCAAAAAAGAAATCGCTTCCCGCGCCGCCGCCTCATCACGGACAACGATGTGCTGCATCGCTGCACCGAGTGCCGTCTCGATCGCACGTTCGTACGTTTCCGCGACCGAGACGAGCGATGCGATCGCACCATGGACGTGGGAAAGCACCCCTTTTGTCACCGCCGTCATCACAGCACGCACCCCGATCGCAAACCCATCGTACGTATCGTGCACGTCGTGCAGCGTATGCAGCCGCGCTTGGTGCGATGCGATATGTGCTGTACACGTTTGCATTTGCTCATCGATCGCAAACCGCTGCTGCTCTTGCTGTGCGATGGCCTGTTGCTTGTCTTCGATCGCACTGCGTGCGGTGTCCCACGCCGCTTTGTGCTCTCGCGCTGCATGCGCGCACGCGAGGCGATCGCGCTCCAGAGCGTGGTGCTGCGCGTTGAGTGCTGCACGCTGGCTGTTGAGGCGCGCCTCTTCGCGGACACACGCATCGTAATGTGCTTGGTTTTGGTGTTGCTGGTGCGTCAATTGTGCACGCATATGCATCGCTTCCATAACGGATTTGTGCAGACGCTGCTCCACGTCCTGCTGGCTGTCGTCTCGCACTTCTTCTGCAAGCAACGTGGCATATTGTGCGTATTGTTGTGTCATACTGCGGATGCGCGCCAAAAGAGCGGACGACTCCTCCTCGTCCGCAGCTGCTTGCGCACGCACATGGGCAATGTGCCGCTGCGTCTCTTCCATCATCTCGCATGCATGGGCACGCCGCGCGACACAGAGCGCATGCGCTTTCGTCGCACGCTCATACGCAGCGATCTCCTCTTGCAATGCACTTTGCAACGCATCGATGTCCACGCACTGCATCGCGTTCATGTGCTGCTCGATGCACGCTTCTTGCACTGCGATATCGTCCTGAAGGCGTGCCTCCTGTGCATACTCGTGTGCATGCGTCGCTTCCGCTGCACACAGCTCTTGATGGGCGACACCGACATCAAAGACGAGCAATGCCATTTCGTTGGCGATGCGCTCGGCGTTGAGTGCCTCGTATGTGCGCGCTTTTTGTGCTTCAAGTGTCAAAGGCGCGATTTGTGCTTGCAGCTCGGTAATGATGTCGGTCAGCCGCACGATGTTCGCATCCGTATCGATCAGCTTACGCAGTGCTTCTTTCTTGCGCGCTTTTCCTTTCGTAATGCCCGCCACTTCATCAAACAACGCCCGCCGTTCTTCCGGCTTGCTGCTGAGCACTTCATCGATACGCCCTTGCCCGATGACCGCCAACGAATGCGCCCCAATGCCCGTATCCATAAACAGCTCGGTAATGTCTTTGAGCCGACAAGGCAACGCATTGATCGCGCATTCCGCTTCTCCACTGCGGTACATCCTGCGCAGCACCGTCACCGTATCGGCATCGATCGCGAGCGTCCGATCGCGGTTGTCCAACCGGATGCGCACTTCCGCATACGCAGAAGGTGCCCGATCGTCGCACCCTGCGAAAATGAGCTCGTGCATCGTCCCTCCACGCAGCGGTTTTGCGCTGTGCTCGCCAAACACCCACCGCAATGCATCGGCAACGTTGCTTTTTCCACTTCCGTTTGGCCCAACGACGGCAGTCATGCCTGGGACAAACACGATGTCTGTTTCATTTGCAAACGATTTAAAACCTTCGATGGTCAATGATGTGAGTCGCACAACCACCATCGCCCCTTTGCAGACCGTGTTGTCACCATTGCGCAAGCGTCGCTTCTGCTGCGTGCTGCTCCGCAACTTTTTTGCTGCGTCCACGCCCGATGCCATACACAACACCTTGAATGAGCACGCGCACGACAAACTCTCGATCGTTTGCAGGTCCGTGCTCCTCGACGACTTCGTACTCGATCGTACCGAAGCCATGCTGCTGCACGTACTGGTGTAAGCGCGACTTCGCATCGATGACCCCGCGCGCGACGTACGCATCGATCATGGGAAACATATGCTCCGTCAAAAACGCATTGACTGCATCCCAACCCGCATCCAAATAAATCGCCCCGACGAGTGCTTCCATCGCATTGGCAAGCAACGACGGCCGCTCACGTCCACCTGAGAGCAACTCTCCTCGCCCAAGCAACAAAAATTCTCCGAGATGCAGCTGCTTCGCCAATTCGTACAACGCTTTCTCTCGGACAATCGCCGATCGGACAAACGTCAGCTGCCCTTCCGGCCAATCCGGATATTTCGCATACAAATGATGCGACACCGCCAATTGCAACACCGCATCCCCGAGAAACTCGATGCGCTCATTGGCAATCGTATCGCGGTGCTCATTTGCATACGACGAATGCGTAAACGCCTCACGCAACAACGATGGATTGCGAAAAGCGATCGGAAATCGATCTTGCAGCGTGTTCCACTCGTCGCCGGATGCGGGTACTTTCTTGTTTGTCGGTACTTTCATCTTCATCACTCCGCCCGCCGCAAAACGATCGATGCATTGTGGCCACCAAACCCGAAACTATTGGACATGACCGTATGCAGTGCGCACGGACGTGCACGGTGCGGCACAAAATCCAAATCGCACGCCTCGTCCGGCGTATCGAGATTGATCGTCGGAGGGATGACTTGGTGCTGCAACGCAAGCACGCACAAAATCGCTTCGACACCACCGGCGGCACCGAGCAAATGCCCGGTCATCGACTTCGTAGACGATACGGCAAGCGCATACGCATGCGCCCCAAACGCCTGCTTGATCGCCTTCGTCTCCGACGCATCGCCCGCGGCGGTCGATGTGCCGTGGGCGTTGATGTACTGGATGTCGTGCGGCGACACACCCGCATCGTCAAGAGCGTGCTGCATGCAGCGCGCCGCGCCGTCCGGATCGGGATCGGTCATATGGTGCGCATCCGCACTCATCCCAAATCCCGCGATTTCTGCATACACCCGGGCTCCTCGCGCACGCGCATGGTCGAGCGACTCAATGACGAGCACGCCCGCACCTTCACCCATGACAAACCCATCGCGGTCGCGATCAAACGGACGTGAAGCCGCTTGGGGCGCATCGTTTCGCGTGGACAACGCGCGCATGGCACAAAAACCGCCAATGCCCGTCGGACGAATCGTCGCCTCCGCCCCACCACAAATCATCGCATCGGCATAGCCGTGCTCAATGAGTCGGGCAGCTTCCCCGATCGAATGCGCACCCGATGCACACGCCGTCACAGCCGTCGTATTTGGCCCTTTTGCGCCCGTCACGATCGAGACGTGTCCCGTTGCCATATTTGCGATCATCATCGGAATAAAAAACGGAGAAACCCGCCGCGGTCCTTTCGTCAACAACACCGCATGCTGCTCTTCCCATGTGCCAAGTCCACCAATGCCCGAGCCAATACACACACCAACCCGATCGGGTTGCGCAAAGTGCGTCCACTGAGCCATCGCCAACGCTTGCTTCGCAGCTGCGACCGCAAACTGGACGTATCGATCGATGCGGCGCGCCTCCTTGCGCTCCATCCACAGCTCGGCATCCCAATCCTTCACTTCCGCGGCAATGTGCGTGTCGTACGCACGCGTGTCAAACGAGGTGATGGGCGAGACACCAGAGCGCCCTTGCAACACATTGTCCCACAGCCCATCGACCGTATTGCCCAAAGCAGTGACGACACCCATGCCTGTCACAACGACCCGCCGTTTCATCCATCCTCACCCCGCTTATGGACTGTACCGCTACAGCCTTTGCTCGATGTACGCGACCACTTCACCGACAGTTTTGATTTTTTCTACGTCTTCGTTTGGGATTTCGAGGTCAAACTCCTCTTCAAACTCCATGACCAATTCGACAACGTCCAACGAATCTGCTCCCAAATCATCTTTAAACGATGTCTCGTTTGTCACTTCTTTTTTCTTTACATCCAATCGATTGTCGATCACTTTAATGACACGCGCAAATACGTCCCCCGTCATGTGCTCACCTCCTCTGCATTCAGTATACTCAACGACGCGACGCTTGACCAGAGCACTACGTCATCGTCATCCCTCCATCGACGCTGATCGTCTGCCCCGTCACGTATTGGGCATGGGGCGACAGCAAAAATGCCACGACGTGCGCCACATCGTCTACACTGCCAAACGTACCGAGCGGAATCGTCTGCAGCATTTTGGAACGCACTTCTTCTGAAAGGGACGCGGTCATGTCCGTCTCAATAAACCCCGGGGCGACGCAGTTGGCCGTAATGCCTTTGGACGCGAGTTCGCGGGCAGCCGTCTTCGTCAGTCCGATCACGCCCGCTTTGGCAGCGACGTAGTTGGCTTGCCCCGCATTGCCCAATTTGGCGACGACAGAAGAAATCGTGACGATGCGCCCGTACCGCTGGCGCACCATCGGGCGAGACACGGCTTGGATCAGATGAAATACCCCTTTTAAATTTGTATCCATTACGTCGTCCCACTCAGATGCACGCATGCGCATAAGCAACCCATCACGCGTAATGCCCGCATTGGCAATGAGCGCATCGACACGTCCATATGCATCCAGTGTCGCCGCCACGAGCGCATCGACTTGTGCTTTGTCGCGCACGTCCGCCTGCATCGCAAACGCTTCGCCACCACCGTCGCGGATCGATGCGACAACACGCTCCGCTTCCGCTTCCTTGCCTGCATAATTGACGACGACGCGCATCCCCAACGTGGCAAGCGTTGTGGCGATCGCCCGCCCTATGCCCCGGGACGCCCCGCTCACGAGCGCGACGTGCCCCACCACGTTGCTCACACGCACACCTCCCGCCACTGTCGTGCGACGTCGTGCGCTGTAGCAACGCTCGTCACCGCATACGTACGCATATGCGGTGCAATTTTTGCAACAAGCTTCGCCAGCACAGATGCCGGTCCGACCTCAATGACCGTATCGACTTCCGCTGCGGCGAGCGTATGCACGCATTGTTGCCACAACACGGGCATCGCGATCGACTGCACAAGACGTTCCAAAACGACATCACTGTCCGTATATATACCTCCATCGCAATTGAGTACGATCGGCGTGCGCATCGGCGCAAACACCACACCGTGCAGCGCGCTCGCAAACTGTGCAACAGCAGGCTGCATGCGCTCCGTATGAAACGGACCCGCGACATCAAGCGGAATGACACGCTTCACCCCACACTGCTTCGCCTGTGCAACAAACGCATCGATCGCATCCGATACACCCGAAACGACGACTTGCTTTGGTTCGTTGTCGTTTGCAATCCCAACAAATCCGACTTCCACGGAAATGCGGGCGCACAACTGCGCGATCGCATCGCGCTCGCCCCCAATCGCCGCAGCCATCGCCCCAGGCACCGTCTGCACACACGCGTGCATCGCTTTACCGCGCGCCCCAACGATGCGTACCGCCTCGCGCGCGTCCAACGCCCCCGCCGCACAGAGCGCCGCCCACTCCCCGACGCTGTGCCCAGCGACAAAGTCTGGACGCACATCCCCCAGCGCCTCCGCAAGTACGCCCCAATACGCCAAACTGACGGCGACGATGGCCGGCTGTGCACAGTGCGTGCGTACGAGCTCAGATGCCGGTCCGTCCTGCATGAGTGCCGTTAGCCCCATCCCGACCGTCTTGTCAATGTCTCGCAACAACGGAACATCGATCACATCGCTCCCCATGCCGACGTGCTGCACGCCCTGACCGGGAAATACGACCGCTACACGCTTCATCCTCTGTCCCTCCATCGCACTGCTCACCACACGAGTGCCGCAGCACCCCACGTCAGCCCTCCACCAAATCCGACGAGCACAACCGTATGTCCTGCACGCAACCGCCCCAACGATTGGGCTTCTGCCAGCGCAATCGGGATCGTCGCAGCCGACATATTGCCATACGATGCGATGTTTACAAACACTTTTTGTGGATCCAAACGCAACTTTTCTACAGCAGCATCAATGATGCGTACGTTTGCCTGATGTGGAACGAGCATGTCGAGATCCGCAATCGTTAGCCCCGCCTTTGCGAGAACGGCGATCGTTTGTTGTTCGAGTGTACGGACGGCAAACTTAAACACTTCTTTTCCATTTTGCCAAATACACCGCGTCATGCCCTCTGGCAAATGCTGCTCCGATGGATACCGCGATCCACCGACACACCCCCCGCGCAACAGCGGTGCCCCATGCCCGTCCGCGCCAAGCGAAAACGCCCGAAATCCACGCCCAGCATCCGTCGGCCCCAAAACGACCGCACCCGCACCGTCCCCAAACAAAATGCACGTATTGCGATCCGTATAGTCCGTCACGCGTGAAAGCACTTCCGCACCAATAACGAGCACGTGCCGATACATCCCCGTCGCAATACACTGCGATGCCATCGCCAATGCGTATACGAATCCCGAGCATGCAGCAGAGAGATCAAACGCTGCCGCACGATGCGCGCCGATGCGCGCCTGCACGAGACACGCCGTCGATGGACACATCATATCCGGGGTCATCGTCGCGACAATGATGCAATCAATGTCTGCTGCTCCGACTCCCGCCTGCTCCATCGCACGCTGTGCCGCGACAACGGCCAAATCCGAAGTTGCCTCATCCGGTGCCGCAATGCGCCGCTCGAGAATGCCCGTACGCGTGCGAATCCATTCGTCCGTCGTATCGACATACTGCTGCACATCCGCATTCGTCAACACGTTGGACGGAACGAACATCCCTGTCCCAATGATGCCGACCGTGGCCATGCTCATGATCGTACACTCCTTTGTCTTGCTATGCAATGCCAGTAAAGCTGCCCCCAATGTCCGCATCGACCATCGTCTTCACTTGCACAAACGCATTGTGCAACGTCGCCGCATCGCTCGATCCGTGGCACTTCAAAAGCACGCCACGCACACCGAGCAACGGCGCGAGAGCCACTTGCTTCTCATCAAACCGCTGTCGCAACGCACGCATGCGCGGACGCACGATCGCACCCGCAATCGACGTCAGCAACGACGATTGGAGCTCTGCCTTGATCGAGCGAAACATGAGCGACACCGCGCCTTCGAGTGCCTTAAGCAAAATGTTGCCCGAAAACCCATCGCACACGAGCACGTCGCATACGCCTTGCAATACGTCGCGCGCTTCGACATTTCCCACAAAATGAAGAGGACTGTCTTGCAGCAGTGCATACACTTCTTTCGTCAATGCATTGCCCTTGCTCGGCTCTGTCCCTACGTTGAGCAAACCAATGCGCGGCGTGCCGATCCGATGCACACCTTGACGATACCGCGCACCCATGTGCGCATACTGCACGAGCTGCCGCGCTGTAGCATCCATATTTGCCCCGACATCAAGCACGAGCACCCCACGCCCATCCATCGTCGGAAACGTAGGAGCAAGTGCTGCCCGCTCAATGCCCTTGATGCGCCCGACAACAAGCGTCCCCGCCACAAGAAACGCACCCGTATTGCCCGCCGTCACCATCGCATCGACTGCTCCGTCACGCACAAGCTTCGCCGCCATGACGAGCGAGCTGCGTTTTTTCGTCTGCACCGCACGCACAGGCTCTTCGTGCGCGTCGATGACTTCCGTCGTATGCTCTATGCGCACACGATGCCGATACACAAACGGCTCCCACCGCGCCATGTGCTTCTCGATGTGCGCCGTATCGCCCACAAGGACGACTTCAATAGCTCCATCCAATGTATTCAACGCCTGACAAACACCGTCGATCACCGCCTGCGGCGCATGATCGCCTCCATGTACATCGACTGCAACGCGCACCGTGGCTCCTCCACTTCTTCGACGCTTTTTGCGACACGACTTGCATCATCCGTGCAAAAAAGTCCAATGTGTATTGTACATCAACGACATACGTGATCGCAAGCAACAAGAATGAACAACGTGATCGCACAATGACACCGCGTACCCGCCCCACAGCCCCACACATCGCAACACAGGAACAACGCACAACGATACAAAAATCGGATGAACGAAACAGTATAGGACAAGGACACGGCGCGCATGACAACACACCAAAAATAATCCACGACGATATGCGCGCGCAAATGGCACGACACAGATCATTGAC
>JAGWXQ010000013.1 GCA_018969805.1 Paenibacillaceae bacterium
TTGCGCCAGCAACAATGAGTCCCCACGAAAATCCGCGACCGCTTGCACTTCCTCGCGCTGATAATAGTGCGCCAGCACAATGGCATTGCGTTGTTGTTTCAGTTCCTCAAGCCGCTCACGCAGCACACGTTGTTGTTCTTGACGATGCACCAAACTGTCTTGATCGAGCGTCGTCGTTCCCATGATGGCGATACCCTCCCCGGAAGCACGTCATGCGGAGTTCGATCCGAGCAATTGTTTGATTTGATCCAAATCCAGCGTTTCCCGCTCCAGCAACGCGCCCGCAATGCGGTGTACATCGTCGGCATGTTTTTGCAGCAGTTGCTTGCCCCGCTCGTAGCATTCTTGGATCATTCGCTGTATTTCGACATCGATTTCATAAGCAATTTGATCGGAATAGTTTTGTTCGTGGCCAATATCGCGGCCGAGAAACACTTGCCCCTGGTTTGTACCGAGTTGCAACGGCCCAAGGCGACTCATTCCGTACTCCATAATCATCGAGCGCACGATCGCCGTCGCACGCTGAAAATCGTTGGCCGCTCCCGTACCGATTTCCCCGATAAACAGTTCTTCGGAAATGCGTCCTCCGAGCAATCCAATTACTTTGTCCAGCAATTCTGTTTTCGTCATCATATACCGATCTTCCTTCGGCAGCATCATCAAATAGCCACCGGCACGTCCACGCGGAATAATCGTCACTTTGTGCACCATATCCGCATTTTCCAAATAGTATCCGATGATCGTATGCCCCGCTTCATGGTACGCAACAATGCGTTTTTCGCGTTCAGAAATGACGCGGCTTTTCTTCTGTGTCCCTACGATGACGCGATCGATCGCTTCTTCAATTTCTTCCATACCGATGCGCTCACGATTGCGCCGTGCTGCGATAAGTGCTGCTTCGTTGAGCAAGTTTTCCAAGTCTGCACCTGTAAATCCGGTCGTATATTTCGCGATTGCCGCAATCGACACGTTTGGATCGAGCGGTTTGTTGCGCACGTGGACGGCAAGAACTGCTTCGCGCCCGACGACATCGGGTTTGTCTACCGTAATTTGTCGGTCAAACCGCCCTGGACGCAACAGCGCAGGATCCAAAATGTCTGGTCGGTTTGTCGCCGCGACGATAATGATTCCTTCATTGACACCAAACCCATCCATTTCTACGAGCAACTGATTGAGCGTTTGTTCCCGCTCGTCATGTCCACCACCAAGCCCCGCACCGCGTTGCCGACCGACCGCATCGATCTCATCGATAAAGATAATGCAAGGCGCGTTCTTTTTTGCATTTTCAAACAAATCCCGTACACGCGATGCCCCGACACCGACAAACATTTCCACAAAATCCGAACCGCTTATGCTAAAAAACGGCACACCCGCTTCGCCTGCCACCGCTCTCGCCAGCAACGTCTTCCCTGTACCTGGAGGTCCATTGAGCAACACGCCTTTTGGGATGCGCGCCCCAAGTTGCGAAAACTTACGTGGATCTTTTAAAAACTCTACCACTTCAACGAGCTCTTGCTTTTCTTCATCGGCTCCCGCCACGTCCTCAAATGTGACTTTCTTCTTTTCCTCATTGTACAATCGCGCCCGACTTTTGCCAAAGTTCATCACTTTGCCCCCGCCGCCTTGCGCCTGATTGAGCAAAAAGAAAAACAAGATGAAAATAATAATAAATGGGACGATGGACGTGAGCAACGCGATCCAAAACGGTTGGCCTTCCTCCGGTTCGTGCGTCTCCGGAATGTTGCTGCGCTCGATGAGATCGAGGACGTTTTCACTCAGCGGTGCCCGCGATTCAAACTCCGTCACATTTCCAGTCTGCTTTTTGATTTTCCCGAAGATGACATACGACAACCGATCCGCGCGCACGGTCACTTCGACGATGCGATTCGCATTCAGCTCTGCACGAAATTGGCTATACGTCAGTTTTTCGGCTTGGTCTTTATTGAGCGTAATCAAATTGACAATACCGATCGTGACCAAAAATACGATAATAAAGAAAATGATGTTGCGCATTGTTTTGCTCACTTCGTACCCCTCCTTAGTGCAGTTGTCTCCACCACCGCTCATTCACCGTCACGCGTGCACACTATGATGGGCTGTGCGACGCAGCATAGTCTGGGTGCAAGATCGCCACATACGGAAGTTGGCGAAACCGATTGGCAAAATCCAATCCATATCCGACCAAAAAGTGGTTTGGCACTTCAAAACCCCGATAATCAGGTTCTATTTCTACTTTTCTGCGCTCAATTTTGTCCAGTAAAGCGACAATTTTTACCGAGTGTGCATTGCGCCGTTCAAATACGTCAATTAAGTATGACAATGTCAATCCCGAGTCAATAATGTCTTCGACAATGAGTACGTCGCGCCCTTGAACCGCAATATCCATGTCCTTGTCGATCGTTGCCACGCCCGATGACTTTGTCGCATCACCGTATGACGAAATGCTCATCGTCCCAATCGTGATTGGGCAGTCAATGCAGCGCACCAGATCACAAAAAAACATCATTGCACCCGTGAGAATGCACACGACGACTGGTGAACGTCCGGCGTAATCTTGACTAATTTGCGCTCCGAGCTCCTGTACACGCTGTGCGATCGTGTCTGCCGACAACAATACACCTTGAAAAGGCTGCTGCGCCACAGATTCCTCATCCTCACTGTTTTTTGTTTCGTTTCCAATCGCCCAGCTCATCCATCGTACACCACATGTGCACGATGTCCTCAGTGTGATCAGACACCAGCGCGTACGGTGATCGATGCAGCGTCGGAATCCACAAAATATGACCGTCTTCCCACGCAACCAGCGGAACCAATTGTCTGACACGCGCAGGAATTTTTGCGTCGATGAATACGTCCGATACGGCTTTCGTTCCATGCTGCAATCGCGTCACACGATCGCCGCGCTGTCGGGCACGCACGACGAGCCGGTGTTCGTTGAGTAGGCGGGCATCAAACCACGCCTCGTGCAAAGATGCCCCACGCCACGGGGCATCACCACCACGCGCCACCGTCCTCCAAACAATGTCCTGCACACACCCATCGTTCGCCACATCGATCACGCTGGGCGTACGCGACAGGGGCGCACGGCGCAACGCAAGCCGCATCATCGCATACTCCCGTACAAGAACAACGTGCGCATCGATGTCCCACGTCCCCGTCGTCGGCCGTTCACACGCCACGACCGAACAAAAGTCCCATAAACGTGCCGCATCAAGCGCCTTTCGCTGGACGTTCATGTCAGACAATAATAGTGCAAAAAGCCGCGATTGTAAAGCCAAGGGCAACGATAAAAAAGCACGGCGATCAAATGTCACCGCAGTCCCTTCATCGATACATATGCGCGCACGCGCCTCTTGCGCTAACGATGCGAGCACGTCGTCTTCGGATGCACATACCGCTGCCGTCGTAGACAGCAACGCCTCAATGCGTGGCTGGATGGCGCGCAGTACCGGAACAACATCCTGCCGCACGACGTTGCGCACATACGACCGACAATCGTTTGATGCATCATGCACATGGACGATGCCTTGCTCACGAGCGTATGCCACGATGTCCTCTTTTGACACGGCGAGCATCGGACGGATGAGTGCGACATCACCGTGCAACTTCCGCTTTGTGCGCATCGCAGCGAGCCCGTGCACACCTGCTCCGTGCAATAGACGTATCAGCACCGTTTCTGCTTGATCGCCACGATGATGCCCCAACGCAACATCCGTGCAACCGTAGTCCCGCGCCACCTCCGTCAACAGCGCATAGCGATGATCGCGCGCACGGTCCTGGATGCTGCGCCCGCGCCCATCGTCGGAATCCCAATCGACGGCACGCACAGCACACGGAATACCCCACGCAGCACACACCGAACGCACGTGCGCTGCTTCATCGTCGGCTTCTTTGCGCAACCGATGGTGCACGTGACACACAACCAACGCAGCATCCCATCGATCACAAACGCTGTGCAATACGTGCAACAAAACGAGCGAGTCAACACCGCCCGATACCGCGACGAGTACGCGTGCCCCACGCCTGATCAAATTGTCCCGGCGTACGGCATCGACGACCGCGATCGCAAGCGCATGCACCCCCGCTTCCTCCTTTTCTTTTGTACGCACGTCGCCACCCCGGATCCACACACGACTGACCATATACCGCCGTATTTCAATGCATCCATATCAAAACACTTTTTCAAAAACAAAAAGACGTCTTTGGAATGCTCTCAATACGCATTAGTATGCGGTGCGGGATGCGGCGCTCGCGACGTTGTGGACATGGTGCGCACATGCAGATGCGTTTGCCACAGAACGCACTTTGGCGACGACGACGGTCATATCATCGGCGATCGACCCGCCACATGCAGCGATCGCTTCATCGATCAGCGCATCAGCGATTTCTTGGGGTTGCCTTGCACACATCCATCGCAGCACGTGCGCAATGCTTCGCTCTCTTTGTGCCAAATCTACATTCGGTGCAAGCCCCTTTTGGTCGTCATACACCCCATCCGTCATCATCACGATCATATCGGCATCTTGCACACACATTTGTACAGGCTCGATGTCGATGTCGTTCAAAATGCCAACGGGCAAATTGTGCGCCGCAACGATGCGTACGTCCGAGCCCCGAATTACATAACTCGGTGTCGATCCACTTTTGATCCACGTCGTCCGTCCATCATAGCTGTCCATAATGACCAAATCGACCGTCGCATACATATCTGTGCGCGTACGCGCTGCGAGCGATGCATTGACCGCGCGCAATGCAATCGCCTCTGCTTCTCCCGCCGTCAGCCACTGCGCCAACAACTGCAACGCCGCACTGCTGTGTGCTTGGGCGTGCACTCCAAAACCCATGCCATCGCTCAATGCGAGCGCAATCTTCCCCTGCGGCAATTCCATCGTCTTGTAGCTATCGCCAGATAACCACGATCCACCCTTCGCGACACGTGCCAAACCAATTTCTAACGCAAATTTTTTCGGTGAACGAACCCGCACCGACCCCAAAAGTCCGCGCTGTACTTCCAGTGGCTCATCAAGCCACTGCGCCAACACATCGGCGATGTCGTCCCCGCATCCCCGCACTTCGATATCGACACGGCCCATTTCCAAACAATGCACCACAAATTGCCCGAACCGCACCCCCGCACGGGCACACATCCGCTGCAGCTGAACTTCTTGAACCGGTCTCGTACTGCACGACGCACGCATCTTTTTGCGCCAAACGGTCTGCACACCGCGTACGCACGCGGCCCACCAACGCGGTAGACGTTGCCGCGTCTTGCGCCCGTCGCCTTGGCCATGCTGCGCCCATTTGTATGCTGGAATATCGATCACGATCGTTTGCACTCCCCGCCACGATGATGTAATGCCCATCATACCGTGAGAGGAGCGCTCGGGTTTGTCGCATCGCGCGGATGCGCACGTCATACATTTCGACAAAGCCCGATGCGTGTCGGTACGTCCGTTGCTTACCCCCGCCGCGCGCCACGTCCACCGCGCTTGCCTTCCGTATTTTTCTTAATGGAAATCATCCGTTCCTCGCTGTCTTTGAGAAAACGCGACATTTTGTCCTCAAAAGACATCCGCTGACCACCTCCACGTGGTCCACCCCCACCACCACGCTCGCGTCTCCCGTCCGAAGGACGACCAGACACCGCCGGGCGATCGATCGCTTTTTTGATCGAAAGCCCAATTTTTCCATTTGGATCCATATTGAGTACTTTTACCGTCACAACATCATCAATCTTGAGATGTTCGTTTACGTCGCGCACATACGCTTCTGCGACTTCTGAAATGTGTACCAAACCTGTCACTCCGGGAGCGATTTCGACAAACGCACCAAACGTCGTAATGCCGGTCACCTTGCCCTGAAGCTTCGCCCCTACTTCGACCGTGGACATACTGTTCTTCGAGCCCCCCTCGATCTACCTACGCACCATCACAACTTCCCGCAATACGCTGTGCTTCTCTTTATGTTACTTGCGATCATACCAAAAAAGAGTACGCGCGTCAACACCTGTCGTTTGCCAAAGTGCAAACAAATCAGGCATAGTACCGCACTACTCTGCAAACAACACATCGTCCACACGATGCATCCCGTACTGCTTACGTACCGTTTGTTCGACATACTCGGCATCGTGCAGCCGCTTTTTTTGGATGACGTATTCGGCGTGCTCGGCTTGCGCGCGGTGCAGCTGTCTTTGGAGCACGTCCCGCTCCTGTGCAATCGCCAAAAGCGATGCGCGCTGATCTAGCCACACACCAAACGCCCACGCCAAAAAACATACGCCACAGCCCACAATGACGATGCGGCGCCATCCGACCTTTCGTCGCCGCACTCCACGCACTGCTTTGCTCATAGGTGCACCGCCAGCTCGTCCATCCGCATCGCTCTCATTCCTTCGGCATTGTCGGAGGCAACTTGCTCCTGCGCATGTCCCTGATGCAGCCTCTACACCATCGTACCACACGACCGCACCGTTTGCCAACCGACCGTACGGCTGCTCCGACACCCCATATGATCCCATGCACGACGGCAACGACTGGATTCCATACGACGACAGCACAGACCCGTGCCAAAAACACATAGTACACAATAGCCCCTACAATGAGGACGATAAACACGTACAACCGCAAATCCCCGTCATCTGCTTGATACATATAAAAAAATACAGCCGCCGTGGCGATGGCCCAAAATGACCCATCACCCAACGCGCGAAGCGTTTTTCCGTACGGCGCACACCCCAAGCGCATTGCGTGCTCCAGTGCGCCGATGCCCATGCCGAGCACGATCAATCCCCATACGATGTTCCAAGGTGTTGTATCGATCATGAAAACCACTTTTTCCACATCGTATGGCGTCGTTCTTTTTTCTTTTGCGCATCCGCGTACACGACCGCGCCAAGCGTCCCCACGACCGCCAGTTGCCCTTGCTCCATCGCCCACTGCTCAATGCGCAGACTTGCCCCTTCGATGCGCATTGACCCGCACGTCGTTTGCAAGCATACCGCATGCTCATCAAACGCATCGACCGCCTGTACCCCGCTAATGCCGATCCTCTCTCGGTTCGTCCACTGCACCGTATGCACCATGCGCATTCCACCCCATCCCGCGTTGCATAAGCGATCTTATGCAATAAGGAACGCCGATATGCGCACAATCGCAGCCAAACGGCGGTATGTATCCCCCCCCCTTGCATCACGCAAAGGGGGGTCTTGGTCAAAAACCTTTGTATTGTGGCTCTTCTTGCTCCAGTTGTTGGACGCGCGATTCGAGTTGGGCGACGATGGATTTTGTCGATTGCGCTGCGGTAGTAAACGACTGCTTCGCATCTTTATTTTGCGTACTTAAGGCGAACTGTTCCAGGCTTGCCTGTGCACTTTTGAGTGAGGCAAGGCATGTTTTGACATCTGATGCTACGGTCATAAGGCACCTCCCTCTGTGTGTTGTGCAATCATACTCATCCGTATTTCAATACACCGATCCGTTTGGCAAATCGCCGTTTGCTTCCTCGGCGCATGCAGCCCTCTGGATAGATGTTTTCCATAAGGAATGCGTATCAGTATCGCCCAGACACCGAAGTGCTATACATTGCCATCGATGGGCACGTGCACATGACGCATCATTTTTGTGCACGCAAACCATACTGCGGTGCATCCGGATAAGGAGGGGGCGCATATGCCGACTGCGATCGAAATAACGTTGCGCACACTCGCATCGATTGCGACGCTGTTTTTGCTCACAAAACTCATCGGAAAACGGCAAGTGAGCGAACTGTCCGTATTCGAGTACATTACCGGAATTACGCTCGGCAGTATGGCTGCATACATCTCCCTTGATTTGCGATCGAGCTGGACCCACGGTGTGCTCTCCTTGTGCGTCTGGGTCGCCGTAAGCGTGGCGATCGAATACGCACAGCTCAAAAGCCGTCGTGCACAAAAATGGATCGACGGCACACCGACGGTATTGATTCGCGATGGGAAAATTATGGAAGAAAACTTAAAAAAAGAACGACTGACCATCGAGGAATTGCTGCAACAATTGCGCACCAAAGATGTTTTTTTGGTGTCCGATGTGCAATACGCCGTCATGGAGGCAAACGGCACGATCAACGTACTGCTTACAAAGGAAAATCAGCCCCTCACCCCAAAACAGCTCGGCATTACCGTCCAAAACGCCCAAGAGCCGGCTACGGTCATTATCGACGGCAGCATCGTCCCCGAGGCACTTGCGACGCGTGGACTGAGCCTCGGGTGGCTGCATGAGACGCTAGACAAACAAGGACTCGCCGTAGACAACATCGTACTGGCGCAAGTAGACGGGCTCGGCCAACTGACCGTAGATACGTTTGACGACCAGCTTACGATCGCAAAACCGCAAGAACCGATTCGTACGTACGTCACGATCAAAAAATGCATCGCCGACCTCGAAAGTTTCGCACTCGCGACACGGAACAGCGGGACAAAAAAACAGTACGCCGGCATGCACAAACAATTACTTTCCATTGCCAACACCCTAAAACCTTTGCTCCTACGCTAACGAAAGCGAGGTGTCACAATGTCGAACAAAAAAACGAAAAACTTAACACCGATCCAACAACAATACACCGCACTCGCTGCCTCCCGTGAGCCAAAGCGCAGCGTCGTGAAAAATTGCCTTCGGGCTTTTGTGAGCGGTGGCCTCATTTGCCTCCTCGGTGAAGCGATACGGCAAGCACTGATCGCGTGGGGGGGATTTACAGCAAAAACAGCCGGTGATCCGACCGTCGCCATCCTGATCGCGCTCGCCGTCGTTCTGACTGCGGCAGGCGTGTACGACAAAATTGGACAATGGGCCGGTGCAGGCTCCGCCGTTCCCGTCACCGGGTTTGCCAATTCGCTCGCTTCTGCAGCCATCGAACACCGCAGCGAAGGGATCGTTCTTGGTGTCGGGGGGCAAATGTTTCGCATCGCAGGACCCGTCATCGTGTTTGGCACTGCCGCCGCTTTTGCCGTAGGCATCATCCATTTGATCGTGCGCGCGCTTCTCGGGGGTGCGCCATGACCGTACGACGCACAGGCCATCAGACGTTTATCTTCGATCAACACCCGATCGTGCGCAGTGTCGCGACCGTCGTCGGTCCGATGGAAGGCGCAGGACCACTCGCCCGCGATTTTGATATCGTGCACGCCGACATGATGCTGACCGAGAAAAGCTGGGAAAAAGCGGAGAGAAAAATGCTTGAGGAAGCCTGCACACTTGCGATCGAAAACGCAGAGCTCCAAAAAGAATCTGTTGATTTTTTTATCGCCGGCGATCTCATGAACCAGCTCACAAGCGCAAGTTTTGTTGCGGAAAAACTTGCAATTCCGCACATCGGTGTCTTCGGTGCATGCTCCACATCGATGGCATCGCTCGCATTAGGTGCGCTGTACATCGGATCCGGTGTCGCACAGCACGTCCTTACGGCGACGTGCAGCCACAATGCGACCGCAGAAAAACAGTTTCGCTACCCGACCGAGTACGGTGCACAAAAACCACCGACCGCGCAACATACGGTGACTGGTGCCGGCGCGGCTGTACTGAGCAATATCGGTGACGGAGAGGGCGACGCCATTACCATCGCTGCAGCAACCATCGGCCGCGTCATTGACATGGGCATAACCGATCCGATGAACATGGGTGCAGCGATGGCACCAGCAGCCGTAGATACAATCACTGCCCACTTGCGCGATATGCGCTGCAACGCAGACGCCTACGACATTATCGTCACAGGAGATCTCGCCGCAGTCGGGCACGAGCTCGCCTGTACGTTGCTGCATCGCCACGGCATCCATGACGCAGCAGCGCGCTTGGTGGACTGCGGATTGCTGATCTTTGACCGCACTGCGCAAGAAGTACAAGCGGGGGGCAGTGGTTGCGGGTGCAGTGCCGTAGTCACGTTTGGCCATCTGTTCAAACGGATGCTTCGCGGGGAATGGCAACGCATGCTCGTCGTCGCCACTGGGGCACTCCTCTCCCCGTTGACGTTTCAGCAAGGCGAAACGATCCCAAGTGTGGCGCACGCCGTCGCGTTTTGCCGCACAACCCGTGTGCAGCAAGGAGGGGAAACATGATCTTTTTTTGGGCATTTGTCGTGGGTGGCGCAATTTGTTTGTGCGGGCAGCTGTGCTACGACGTATTGCGCCTATCCCCCGCGCATACGATGACGTTGCTCGTTGTTACCGGGGCACTCGTCGATGGCATCATCATTGACGGTACGAGCATGTACGATCGATTGATCGCGTTTGCAGGGGCAGGTGCCAGCGTCCCGATTACGAGCTTCGGAAGCGCGCTCGTTCACGGTGCACTGAGCGAGCTCAATACCCACGGTGCCATCGGCGTACTCACCGGCATTTTTGAAGTGACGAGTGCAGGAATTTCTGCCGCACTCATCTTTTCCCTCTGTGCAGCATTGCTGGTCAAACCAAAAGCATAACGATTACGAACGCACCATTTGTGCATATACGTCGATGGCGCGCTGCCTTGAGCGGTGCACATCGACGATCGCATTAGGGCGCGGTTCATGAATGTCTGGATCCCCTGCAAGCGCAGGCAACCACCGGCGAATGTACGCACCATCTGGATCCCATTTTTTGGACTGGAGCACAGGGTTCATAATGCGAAAATACGGCGCCGCATCGTATCCAAAGGAGCTGCTCCACAACCATCCCCCTCTATTTTGGACGTTATCGTAATCCGTCAAACAGCGGCGAAAGTGCGCCTCTCCGTATTGAAACGGGACGAGCAAGTTTTTGGTCAAAAACATCGCCACAATCATGCGCAGACGATTGTGCAACCACCCCGTCTCTCTGAGTTCGGTCATCGCGGCATCAACGACCGGCACACCCGTGCGTGCTTCTTCCCACGCTGAAAGATGCTCTGTGGAAAGTGCAGGGTGTTCCATTACAAAATCGTATCCAAAAAAACGAGGATCGCGCGCCTGATACAAATAAAACTCGCGCCACGCCAATTGGCGCACCCACGCCTCTGCCTCGGGCACAATCGCATCGGGATCAGAAGACACCTCTGCCAACGCAGCGACGATGTCCCGTACAGAAACGACACCCGCGTTGATGTACGCGCTCAGCCGACTCGTCATGGGACCACCACCATAAGGATCGCGCTGGGCTGCGTACGCGCGCACATTGGTGCGGATAAATGCCCGCATTTGCGCCATGCCGTCGATCGACACCGTCTTCGGAAACTGCGCCAAAAAATGCACCGCACTGTGCATCCCTTGCACATCACGTACGGTGTGTAATTGTTCGAGCCGCGTTCCCACGACGCGCTGCGGAAATGCACCCAGCGTTTCGCGCCATCGCTTATAAAAGGGTGTGAACACCAAAAACGGCGTATCAAACGGCCGCCGCGCAACGTCGTGCAGCTGTTTCGGATCTACAAGCACATCGTCTTCGATCGTCGTCACTGTTATGCCTTGCAGCCGACACCATGCCGTGATGCGCGCATCGCGATCACGGGCATACGGCGTCACCTCAGAAGAAAAGACGACTTCTTCAATCGGATTGTGTGTACATACGTGCTTAACGACTTCGACTGGATCGCCTGCCCATACGTGCAGTGTTGCACCAGCTTGCGCGTACTGCGCGAACAATGCGGATACCGCGCTGAAAAAAAACAAACCACTATGGGAGTTTTGTCGCCCCCCCGCCACAAGCGCATCATCGACGACAAACGCATGCACACTCGGGCGCGATCGAGACGCGATCCATTCCCATGCGCGCATATCTGTCGTGCGCAGCTGCTTGCGGTGCAAAAACAAAATCATCGCACGTCACCCCCCATACATCATACTCATATTGTCGCAATGATGCCCTCCGCACGCAAGGCGGACTCATGACTGGATGCAGCTGATGCGTACGGTACGCATACTTTCCAGGAAATAAGAAAAGAGATCGTTTTCCAATTAAACAATCTGTATTCCCATGCATTGGCAATTCAACATTTTTTTCATTCAAAAAAAATTAAAAATAACACATGTTCCTATTGCAAATTTCTGGTGCTCATTTTATGATATGTTCATGATGTCCAGTGCACCGCGTGCGCTCTCTGCTTCCCACGCACTGTAGGCAAAAAGCGATTGTCCTGTGCAACAGTATGCTGCGCTGTGCGCGCGCTCCCATTTCTTGTTGCTTTTTATTGCATTCCGTTATGCTTCATGTGTGCATCATGAAAACCAATTGCATCTCTGCACACCCCCGCATGCATGTGTGTTTGTACAGCGAACCAATTGTTTGTGTGAAAACAAACAGATCCTCCTAGTTTCTTTACACAACTTGCCTTATTCAAAGAACGGTGCATTCATGCACACACTCGTTGTTGTGAACACGCATTATGAAAGGAGCACCATATTGCTGGATACTTTTTTTCGCAAATTTAGGGCACAGCATGCGACAAACGCGATGCCTTTTTCCTGGTGGACAGGAGAATTGCGCACAACACCTCGGTTTTTTCGCATATTTATTTTACAAATCATTGCTTTCTTTTCCATGGTTGGCACAAACGCCTTTGCGATTTTTTTACCCATCAACGGTGTGACGACAGCGCAAATTTCTGACGAGCTGATCAATTTGTTTACCCCCGCCGACGCAACATTTTCCATATGGAGTTTCATTTACACGATGCTGATTGCCTATGTTTTCGCGCCTCTTTGGTTTTTGTACAAACGATCGCCACACCCCATAACGGCAAAAGTGCGCACATTGTTTGTTCTGTCGTGCATCGCAAATTGCACCTGGATTTTTTTCTGGCACTATCGCCTTCTGGCATTTTCTGTTGTCTCGATCTTTGTGTTATTGCTTTGTCTCGTGCATATGTACGTCCAAATACACCCTGTCCCACTGACGTGGTCGCGTCTATGGACGATACGCTTTCCGATCGCCTTATATCTCGGTTG
>JAGWXQ010000014.1 GCA_018969805.1 Paenibacillaceae bacterium
AGGGGCGTATCCCGGCAGCGCTGCCGAGCAGCGGGGGCAAGGGGAAGCGATCGCACGCAATCTTGCAGTGATGTCGCACATCGGTGCTCCGATCGTCGCGGTCGTCATCGGTGAGGGGGGGAGTGGAGGGGCACTCGCCCTCGGTGTTGCAAACCGCGTGCTCATGCTCGAGCATGCGATTTATTCGGTCATATCACCAAACGGTGCGGCTTCGATTTTGTGGAAAGATGCACGCAGAGCGGATGAAGCGGCAGCAGCGATGAAAATTACGGCGACGGATTTACAGGAGTTTGGCATTATTGACGGCATCGTGCCGGAAGTGCGCGGGGGTGCGCATCGCGACGTGCAGGCGCAGGCGGGTCTGCTGTACGAAGCGATTCGGGCGCAGCTCATGCCGTTGTGTACGTGGACGCGTGCACAACGCATCGCGCAGCGTTATGAAAAATTTCGTCATATCGGCATCGTTTACGAATAGCGGGTCATTTTGAGAGGAGTGCACATCGTGCGTAAAACAAAAATTGTGTGTACGATCGGTCCATCGTCAGAATCCAAACACAACATCATTCAGCTCATAGAGGCGGGGATGAACGTCGCGCGGCTGAATTTTTCCCATGGCGACTTTGAGGAGCACGGAAAACGCATCCAAAATATTAAAGAAGCGCGTGCGGCATTAGGGAAAACCGTGGCGATTTTGCTCGATACGAAAGGTCCAGAAATTCGCCTCGGTAAGCTGCGTGAGGAACCGATCGAGCTCATTGAACAACAGACGATCGTGTTGACGACCGATGTCATCGAAGGCGATGCGCAGCGGGTTTCGGTCAGTTATGCGCAGTTGCCCAAAGACGTTTCCATCGGTGCCACCATATTGATCGATGACGGTACGATCGGATTGCGTGTCGAGGACGTGTCGGGGTCAGACATCACGTGCCGCATCATCAACGGCGGCGTGCTCAAGAGCCGTAAGGGGGTCAACGTACCCGGTGTGCGCATTCATTTGCCGGCATTGACGGAAAAAGATGCTGCGGACATTCGTTTTGGCATCGAGCAGGGTATCGACTTTATTGCAGCGTCTTTTGTGCGCAAAGCGAGCGATGTGCTTGCCATTCGCGCGCTGCTTGAGGAGCATCGTGCACAGCACATTCATATTATATCCAAAATTGAAAATCAAGAAGGTGTGGACAACCTTACAGAAATACTTGCCGTGTCTGATGGGTTGATGGTCGCGCGCGGTGATCTCGGTGTCGAAATTCCGACGGAAGACGTCCCGATCGTGCAGAAAAGAATGATTCAGCTGTGCAACCGGGCAGGAAAGCCGATCATTACTGCCACACAAATGCTGGACTCGATGCAGCGCAATCCGCGTCCTACGCGTGCAGAAGCGAGTGATGTCGCAAACGCGATTTTCGATGGGACCGATGCGACGATGCTCTCAGGGGAGACCGCAGCGGGCAAGTACCCGGTCGAGTCGGTGCGCACGATGGCGCGCATTGCGCTGAAGGCAGAGTCATGCTTGCAGTATCGGGAAATTTTTTTGCAGCAGGCGCATGCGCAGCAGTCAACGATTACGGAGGCGATCTCGCAAGCGGTGGCAAATTCGGCTCTTGACCTTGATGCCAAAGCGATCATTACACCGACCGAAAGTGGATATACAGCACGGATGGTCTCAAAATATCGACCCAAAGCGCCGATTATTGCAGTGACGCAAGATGAAGCGGTCATGCGCCGCCTCAATGTCGTATTTGGCGTATTTCCGATTAAAGGTGTGCCTGTGCAAACATCGGACGAATTGTTTGCGCAGTCTGTGCGTGTCGCGCAAGAAAGTGGGCTCGTGACCGTCGGTGATCTCGTCATTTTGACCGCAGGTGTGCCTGTCGGCCACTCGGGCGCGACAAACTTGATTCGCATCCACCAAATCGGACACCGCATCGCGCGCGGTCAGGGCATCGGAACGCAAGTTGTGCACGGACAAGTCGTCGTATGTCATTCGGCAGAAGAAGCGCAACAAAAAATGCAGCCGGGGAACATTTTGGTCGCGCCGGAAACCGATGCGCTGTACACCCCGGCACTGGCGCACGCGGCAGCCATCGTCACGGAAGCGGGGGGCATGACGTCACATGCGGCGGTGTTTGGATCGAGCGAAGGGAAGCCCGTCGTCATTGGGCTGGATCGTGCGACAGAGCTGCTGTCCGACGGGA
Organism: Paenibacillaceae bacterium; assembly: GCA_018969805.1. Lineage (GTDB taxonomy): Bacteria > Bacillota > Bacilli > Paenibacillales > YIM-B00363 > REEB470. The sequence goes on from JAGWXQ010000014.1 coordinate 2,196, forward strand.
TGAATGTGACAATATTTACAGAGCTTGGCGTCATTTATTTGGCGCAGGAAGCATAGGGGAGCGCACTGCCGCTCCTTTTTCGGGGAGGGGTCGTCAATGTCCGATGCGTACATCAATCGCGATGTCAGTTGGTTGCATTTTAACGATCGTGTCCTAGAAGAAGCAGCTGATGAGACGACACCATTGCTTGAGCGAGGGAAATTTTTGGCGATTTTTTCGTCAAACTATGATGAATTTATGGGGATCCGTGTCGCGGCACTCGTCGATCACATACGGGCAGGCTGCGATGGGACAGATTTGGCAGGGTACACCCCAAGAGCACTCGTGCAGACGATCGTCGCCCGTATGCGCGCCGGCGTAGAGGCACAAATGGGCGTTTATCGGCAGTTTGTCCATGATTTGGCAAATGAAGGGCACGTCATCGTGCCCCAGTACGACGCATTGAGTGCAGGACAACAGCGATCGATGAAGGCTGTGTTTGCGCACATGATCGCACCGATACTGACACCGATGGCAGTCGATGCGAGTCGTCCGTTCCCCCTCGTGCACAATGTGCGTTTGTACGTGACGGTCGTATTGCGCCACGAACACAATGCAGACGACAAACTGTACTTTGCGCTCGTCCACGTGCCGCATATTTTGCCCCGACTGTTGCGTGTGCCCAAGCGAAAACATGCATCTGTGACAGAGTACGTACCGATTGAAGTCGTGATCAAGAAACACATCCATACGTTGTTTGCGTCATATACAGTCGTTGCGGCGCACGTGTTTCGCTTGACGCGCAATGCAGACGTTTCGTTTGATGAGGAACGTACCGACGACCTCATTCGTACGATGGAGCAGCAGCTGCATTTGCGCAAGTGGGGTGCACCACTGCGCTTAGAAGTAGAGCGCACCATACATCCGCACGCGCTTGCCGTATTGCAGCAGGAGTGTCCAGTAGACGATCGCGTGTTTATGATCGATGGCATGATTGACTTGACGTTTCTGAGGGCGTTTGTTGATGGACTTACGCAGTGCGGCCATTTGCGCTACCCGAAGCTTGTTTTTTTCCCCATGCTTGAAACGGTACATAATTTTTTTGCGGTATTGCGATCGCGCGACGTACTTGTGCACCATCCGTTTGAATCGTTTGACATCGTGCGGTCTTTTTTACAGCAAGCAGCACAAGATCCAGACGTGTTGGCAATCAAAATGACGCTTTATCGCGTGAGCGAGCAGTCGTCAATCGTCGAAGCACTCGTGCACGCTGCAGAGCTGGGGAAGCAAGTGACCGTCGTCGTAGAGCTCAAAGCCCGCTTTGATGAAGAACGCAACATCGCTTGGGCGCGCAGACTGGAAAAAGCGGGATGCCACGTCGTATATGGGCTCATCGGCTTAAAGACACATGCGAAATTGTTGCTTATCGTGCGCAAAGAACACGAAGGCGTGCGGCGCTACGTCCACATCGGAACAGGAAACTACAACGATGCGACTGCCAATGCGTACACAGACATCGGCTTATTTACTGCACGCTTGGCGTATGGCGAAGATGCCTCGATGTTGTTTCATGAAATGACGGGATATGCGACACCGCGCAATTGGCAAGCGTTTGTCGTCGCTCCAGACCACTTGCGCGATGCGATCATCGATGTTATTCGCGCAGAAATGCAGCACGCACAAGAAGGAAAACGCGCGCGCATTATTGCGAAAGTAAATGGACTCTCACACAAAGACATCATCGATGCGCTGTATGCCGCGTCACAGGCGGGCGTAGACATCGATCTGATCGTGCGCGGTGTGTGTTGCCTGCGGCCAGGAGTGCGCGGATTGTCCGAACGCATTCGTGTCGTCTCGATTGTAGACCGGTTTTTGGAGCATTCGCGCGTCATATATGCGCACAATGACGGCAATCCAAAAGTGTGGATCAGCTCAGCAGACTGGCTCACGCGCAATGTGACGCGGCGCATCGAAGTGATGGTGCCGATCGAAGAAGAAAGCGCAGCACAAAGCTTAATTCACGTGCTGGAGTTGTACGTCAAAGACAACGTCAAGGCGCGCGTGCTGCTCCCTTCTGGAGCGTACGTCCGCTGTACGCCCGATCAAGGTGAGGTGGTGCACGCACAGCGTGCACTGATGGATGTCCCGAGATGGAAAGTACAGCATAAAAATGCACACTTTTACGCGGACGCAAGGAAAGAGCTCAGGTAAAGACATCGAGCTGAAATGTCGATCAATCGGTACAGCAGGTGCGCATCGTGGAGGGGGTGCCAGGATCGTGGTACGATGTCGTTGTTTGGAACAATGCAACGACGCGCGGCACTTCGGGGGCACGCGTTGGGTGTCCGTACGCATTGTGCAAACTGTGGCTGTGGAAACGCGTGTACGTCAGCCATTCTGTTACAGCTTTCTATCCAGATACAATTTTGCCGCAATTTTCTGACGTTGTTCGCTTGCTTCAATGTGTGGCGAACGATATACTTTGGATGTTGTCATTCGTCATTACTGTTATTTTGGGCGCTGCACCTTGGTTCAAGGTGTGGATGCCGTATTTTCTCCTTTCGCGGCATAGGAGATCAGCGCCCAGTTTTTTTTTGTCTTTTTTCGTTCATACGTTGCTTGATTGTGCTCTGTTTGTGCGCAGGTACAGTCGTAGGAGGACAGCCGATGATGGGACAGTTGCCGGTCGTTGCACAATCCGTTGGTGTCATGCGCTACGTATCGCTTGCGAAGCCGCGTATGGTGTTGATCAATGTTTTGATGGTTGTCGTAGGGGGGCTTGTCGCTCATGGATCGTTTGTGTCGATTTTGTGGGCGGTCGTGGGCAGTGCGTGTGTGATCGCAGGGGCGTGTGTGTCCAACAACGTGCTTGATCGCACGTACGATGTGCGCATGGTGCGTACGATGAAGCGTGCGTTGCCTGTTGGGGATGTGACGGTGCGGGCGGCGGTCGTATATGGGACGGTGCTTGCGGTTGTCGGGATTGGTGTGCTCGTGTTGGCGGTATCTGTGTTGACAGCCATCGTCGCTGCGATCGGTTTTGTTGCCTACGTATTTGTGTATACGGCGTGGTTGAAGCCGCGTTCGACGTGGAGCACGTCGGTTGGGGGGATTGCGGGGGCGATTCCGCCGGTCATTGGTTATACGGCGGGTGCGCAGGTGATCGATGGGGTGGCGTGGTTGTTGTTTGCTTTGCTTTTTTTGTGGCAACCTCCACATTTTTGGGCACTTGCGATCTACAAGCGCGACGAATATGCGCAGGCGCAATACCCGCTACTTCCAGTTGTGAAAGGCGTTTTGCGCACGAAAATACAGATGATTCCGTATGTGCTGGCGCTGTTTCCTGTTGTATATGCGATTGCGCACGTTCAGGCGGCTGGGATGGTGTTTTTTATTGGTGCGTGGGTGTTGATCGGCGTGTGGTTGGTGTTGTGTGTGCGCGGTTTTTTTGCGCAAGACGAGTTGCGTTGGGCGGTCGGAGCGTTTCGGTTTTCGCTGATCGTATTGGTCGGTGTAGCGGCGTTGCTCGTTGCAGACACGGTGTGATCGTGCATCACGAATTAGGAGAATAGTGGGGATAAGCTGATGAATACACCGCACCGTCCGTTTCCGCTGTATCGTACGATCATGATGGCGATATCTGCGGTATTGCTCGTCTGGATCGTCGTTGTGTACGTACAGCAGCGTGCAGAGGAGCGATTGCCGATCTTGCGCGATGCGCCACCGTTTTCCTTACCTTCTTTGGATGGGGATACGGTATCGCTTACACGGACGTCAGGGCGCATACGGTTGCTGTACTTTTTTTTCGCGAGCTGTCCGGATGTATGTCCGGTGACGACGCAGATGTTGACACGTGTGCAGCCGTTGCTTGGTGATGCGTTTGGCACGCGTGTGCTTTTCTTGATGGCGACGATCGACGCCACGCGCGATACGCCAGAGCAGCTGCGCGTATTTGCGGAGCGGTACCAGATCGAGGGGCGCGGGTGGGTTTGGTTGCGCGGGGATGAGCAGCAAGCGCACGCCGTAGCGGAGTCGTACGGCATCGCTGTCGCAAAAGACAAGAAGACGGGTGCGTACGTGCACGCAAATACGATCGTCTTGATCGATGACAAAAATCGTGTGCGCAAGCGATATGTTGGCAGTACGTTTGACCCAAATGTCATCCGAGCGGACGTACAGACGTTGCTCGCGGAGTGACGGCACCGAAGAAGGCGAGTGTGGCAAGCAGAGCGAGTGCAGCGATCAGACATGGGGAGACAAGTGCGCGCGTATGTCCGGCGATGAGCGGACCTACGAACGACCCGATCGCATAGACGATCGACAAATGGGCAAACGCACTGCCATACGAGGCGGTCGATGTGCGCATCGCGATCCGAGTGGCGATCGCGGGGAAGACAAAGCCTTTCGCTGTCCCGATCAAAAACAACAGCCACCACAACGACGATGGCTGCACCATACACAGCGCATACACACACACCGCAAGAGCGAGTGCGCCCCACATGATGCGCATCTCGGGTGCGATGCGGTGCAGTGACCATCCGATGATCAGCGCACACAGTGCACCAATACTCAGTGAGGCGTACAGCATGCCTTGTGACCAGAGCGACGTCCCTTGGGCAAGCAGCGGGATTTCGAAGTAGACGATGCTTTGGGCGATCGCACAGGCGAAGGGGACGACAGTGGACGCATACGACCAGCGCATGGGCGTGCGGACGTATTGTGTACGATGGTGTTGCCCTTCACGCAAAATGAGTGCGGAAAGCAGAGCGATCAGGACGAGTGCGCCCCCGAGCCATCCAAAAGAGTAGCGAAATCCGAGCGCGTGGACGAGCGCCGCGCCGACAGCGGGCGATGCGACGGCGGCGATCGTTTGTACGATGCCGTGTGTGGACATGAGCGTATTGTGGTGCGCAGGGGTGTGTGCGTACCGTGCGATCATGGACATGCATGCGGGTCCTAAAAAAGCGATGACAAATCCACTGATGGCACGCAGTACGACGAGGTGACCCGCCGTTGTCACGACGGATTGGGCAATCATGAGGAGGCCTGTGCCGAGTACGCTCGTGACGATGAAGCGTTTGCTGCCAAAGCGATCGATGAGCGTGCCTGCGATCGCATTGCCGGGGATGTGGGTCAATGCGTACAGACCCATCATCCACCCGAGCAGCTGTGGTGTGGCACCAAGCGAAAGCGCAAAGGGCGTAAGCATCGGGTATTGGGCATGCAAATCAAAGACAGCGACAAACAACATTGCGTATAAAGCGATCAGTTGCAATGCACGACACCCCATTTCTTACGGATCCCGTATTTCCCACATATGTCGAGACGACATCCTTGTATGCCATCGCGTACAAGGTGTTTGGAAAACGCATAGTTGTGAGGAAATACGCGTTCGGTTCAAGAACATATCGTATGGGTTTGAGGCGTACCGTATGCGTCGGGAGGGGGTACGACATTGGCATCGACGGATGGTGATGAACTGCGCTTGCGTCGAGGCACGCAATATCGCATACATGCTCTTTTTTTCTTCATATTCCTCTGTTTTTCGATCCTGATTATTCGGCTGGCATGGATACAAATCGTACAGAAAGAAGAGCTGACCGTTCAAGAAATGTCACGTGCGACACGAACGGTGTACATTGCACCAATACGTGGCAACATTTATGATCGCAACGGATATCCGATCGCGTACTCTACATCGGCGCAGTCGTTGTACTATCGGATTGAGCCTGGTCAGACGCTGGAGAAGCACAAAAAAATTGCGCATGCCCTCGCACAGCTGTTTGCGAAGTACGATCCCCAAGGTGCACGACAGACGCCCCGTGAAATATTCGAATCGTTGGATGTGGGTCGGGACTATGACGGCAATCGTACGGAGATGACGCACTTGATGTATACACCACGACGCATCAAAATCGGGCTGACGCAAATGGAAATTGCGACCGTGCTGTCGCATCCGGAGCGCTATCCGGGTGTTGAGATTGTGGAGGAAAGCGTGCGCCACTATGACTCCAATACGATCGCAGCACAGCTTGTTGGGTATTTAAAGCCTTTTTCCGTCGCCAAAAACCAGACCGTCTCGTATCTCAAGCGGTACCAAGACCGCGCCCGCACGAAAGACTATTTGCTTTCGGAAGACGTCGGTTTTGATGGCATTGAGCTTGTGGAACAAGAGCGATTGCGGGGCAAAGCTGGAGAGCGCAAATACCCAGTCAATAGCCAAGACCAAATTATCGGGGCAGTGACGACGACTCCTCCACAAAAAGGAAACAACGTATATCTTACTTTGGACAAAGACGTCCAGTTGGCGACCGAACAAGCCATTATGGATCATCTCTCGTTGATGAAATCGTCGAAAGGGCATAAGTACTTGTCGCTTGGAGAGCAAGCGCGCATGGGCTTTGCTGTGGCAATGGAAGTCGATACGGGCAACGTCCTTGCGATGGCATCGATGCCGGACTACGACCCCAACGTATGGTCAAACGGCATTTCTACACGTACGTTTCAAGCAATACAGCCGTATTATCAAAATGGTACGATCAAGACGGTGTACGCCGACATCGTTGATGCCAAGCAGCGTGCACGGCATCCGACATCGATTGTCCCGCTTGGATCGACGATTAAGCCACTAACGGTACTTATTGGGTTGCAAGAACAGCTGTTTTCCCCCGCGACATCGTATGTGGACACCGGAAAAGCCGTGTACGGGCGCGACAACAATACCGTCATCCGCAATGCATTAAAGGCCGCAAACGGGCGCATTCGACCGGATGAAGCGATCGCGGTATCATCGAATACGTTTATGGTCGATATGGTCGGATTGCGGTTGTACGGTAAGTATGGCGGGGAGTCCGGTAGAGCGATTGCGGTATGGGATGACTACATGAAGCAGTTTGGACTCGGGGTGAGTACCGGAAGTGGTTTGCCGATGGAAAGTGCCGGTGTCATCGATTACCGCGGAAAATCGAGCGGGAGTGTCCAAAATGCGATGGCGATGGCATCGTTTGGACAGCAAGGGCGGTATACGACATTGCAGCTTGCGCAGTATGCAGCGATGCTCGCCAATCGCGGCAAACGATTACGCCCACAATTTGTGGGCAAATTGACGGACTTTGAGGGTGCGGTCGTGCATACGGCACAGCGCGAAGTGCTCAATACGTTTGACGCCCCGATGTCTTCATGGGAAACGGTACACCGGGGCATGGAGGCGGTCACCAAATCCGGGACACTTCGGAGGTGGTTTGGACAGCTGCCTTTTGATGTCGCATCGAAGACGGGGACATCGCAGCAAGTGACTTCGGCAGGAATAGTTGAAAATTCCGTCTTTATTGCGTATGCGCCAGCACAACAACCAAAAATTGCGGTCGCGGTCGTCGTGCCGTGGGGGGGGTTTGGGGGCTGGGGGGCAGCACCAATTGCTGCGAAGATTTTTGCTGCGGTGGATGCGTATGTCGGCATTCCGAAGACACCGACGCGTGGGTGAAGGCGCGAAACGCCCGCAACTTTTCATCCGCACGCGCGTGTAACGATGTGTGCGCGCGTGTGGAGGTGGTTGTGTGCGAAAAGTTTTCGTGTGGTTGTGTGCATGCATTGTGATCGGCAGTTTTGGGGTCTCGGCTGCTGCTGCGAAGCCGAGTGGGATACAGACAGCGCTAGCGGTGTACGTGGATGGGCGTAAAGTCGATGAAGAAGCGATCGCGGTCGGACAGACGGCGTACGTGCCCATTGACGTGCTTGCGCGCGTCGTTGAAGGAGTTTCGTACGAAGTCGATAATGACATTGTCTTTTTGACGGTTGGTTCGGTCGCATTTACATATCGTGCGGGCGAATCGTTTATTCTCATAGATGGGAAGAAGCAAGAAGTCGCCGATGTGGCGTGGAAATCTTCGGACGATGCCAATGCACAGCGGTTTGTGCCGCTGTCGTGGATGGAGTACGTACCACAACTCAAAGTGCTCATCGATGCACTCAAGCGTGCAGTGCTTATTTATCGTCCGATGCAGCGGACGAATGCGGTTGCTCTAGGGAAAGACGAGCCGACAAAACCTTTGCCCCCGGTCGTACCAGCGGCACCGCGTACAGGACCACGTACTGTGATGATTGACGCTGGGCATGGCGGACAAGACAATGGCGCGACATCGGTGCGCGGACGGTTTGAAAAAGACTTCAATTTGTCCATCGCACAACAGCTGTTTGCCAAATTGTCCGTCGATGGGGTCATGTATCCGAGGTTGATGCGTGCGACTGACGAATACATTGCGCCACTCGCGCGGGCAAACATTGCCAACGAAGCGGCTGTTGATGTGTTTGTGTCGATTCACGCGAACGCAGCACCATCGCCACTCGTTTCTGGGTTGGAAACGTACTATTGGCGTGACGACAGCGTCGTTCTCGCCGAAGTGCTGCACAGGGAGCTTCGCGCATCGCTGGGGAGTGTGGATCGCGGTGTGCGAAAGCAACGTTTTGCGGTCGTCCGTGAAACGCGGATGCCTGCGGTATTGCTTGAGCTTGGGTTTTTGTCCAATGCCGCGGAGGAACAATTGTTGTTTCTTCCAGAAACCCAACAACGCATTGTTGATGCGATCGTGCGTGGTTTGTACGTGTACGACGGCCAACGTGGTCCGTAGTTCCCTTTGTCCGTGAAGGCGGATAGAGGGTGTTTTTGTTCCACAGTATCGGATAGGGACGCATACTATCGATTTACGGATTCGTACGCAACAAAGAGGGGCGTGTGGTATGGAGCAACTGAGGACATTATGGGACGAACAGTACGCTCGTATTGCGGCAATCGTTCCGGATGCGCATTGCGAGCTTGTCCACCGCAATGCGTTTGAACTGACGATCGCTGTATTGCTCTCTGCCCAGTGTACCGATGTCATGGTCAATGCAGTGACACCGGGACTGTTTGCGGCGTATCGTACACCACAGCAGTTTGCGGAGGCATCCGTAGAAGATGTCGCGCACGCGATACGGAAAATCGGTTTGTTTCGCACAAAAGCGAAGCACATCGTTCAGTTGTGCCGCAAACTGATCGATGCCTATGGGGGAGAAATTCCGACGACGCGGGAGGAGCTGATGACGCTTCCAGGCATCGGACGCAAAAGTGCAAACGTTATTTTATCGACGGCGTTTGGGGTTCCTGCGATCGCTGTCGATACGCACGTCGAGCGGGTGTCCAAACGACTCGGCGTTGTGCATGCGCGTACGTCTGTTGCCGCAGTGGAGCGGGAGCTGATGGTACGCCTGCCGGAGCACGAATGGACGCGTGCGCATCATCGGCTCGTGCTGTTTGGACGGTATCATTGTACAGCGATGCGTCCACAATGTGCTCAGTGTACGTTGCGCACGATATGCCCAGAAGGACAAAGGCATCATGAAGGGGGATGGACACGATGAGATGCATTACGGTGTACACAAAAGATTTTGCGCGCTTTTCGGACATTTTGGAAGACGTGCTGTCTGTAACACTGGCAAGCGACGAGCAAACGACGATTGACGGTGTGGCGGTACATGCTTCTGGTGACGTACCCGAACATTATGTACATCGGATGCGTCAGAAAAAAGACGTCGTCATTATGCGGGATGTACAGAGAAACATTGTGATTTTGCAGCGCGGCGATGTATTTGAAGTGCTCGTTCATCAGCACAGTTCGGAAGCGGTCGGCTCATGACTGCCCGTTCATGGACGCGCATTGAGAACATACAGCGAGAGCTGCAGCGCAGTGCTCCTGATCGCGCGGGCATTGTCCTTACGCATGCGGTCGATGTATATTATGCGACACGTACCATGCAGTCAGGGATGTTGTTTGTTCCGATCGACGGCGAGCCGCTGTTTTTCGTGCGCCGCAGTGTAGAACGGGCGATGCATGAGTCGTGCGTCGCGGTCCGACCGCTTGTCCGATTGCGGGATGTCGTGGCGGACGTGTACGCACGCTGGGGCAGCAATGCCCAGACGTGGGCATTGCCGTTGGATACGCTGCGCACGGATCAGTTTATGCGCATCCGCGATGCGTGTGCAACGTGGACGTGGGTCGATGGGGCACACGTGATTCGTACGGTGCGGATGATCAAAGAAGAGGGAGAAATTGCGGCGATGCGCCGTGCAGCGGTTCTCGTCGATCACGCGCTGCGCGCAGCGTGGCAGCACGTCCATAGTGAGATGAGCGAGGTGGCTTTGCTGGCATTGATCGAAGCAGAGCTGCGCGCGGGGCACGACGTGCGTCTCATTCGTGCGCGTGCACCGCATATGGACATTCAGACGGGCATCGTCAGCAGTGGGGCACGGGCTGCGATGCCGTCGGCGTTTGATGGACCTCTTGCAGGATTGGGCTTGCATCCAGCGTTTCCGAAAGGAGCGAGTGCGCACGCGCTTGGGTGTGGCGTGCCGATTGTGATCGACATTGGTGCAAACGTCGATGGATACCTTACGGATCAGACGCGCATCGGGGTTATTGGCGAATGGACCGACGCACGGTGGGTGCGGACGTACGACACCGCTGTGCACATCCTGCGGTCGCTGGAACGGTTGCTTAAACCTGGGACTCCGTGTCATGTGCTGTATGCGCATGCGCTGCAGCTGGCCGAACAAGCCGGATTAGGCAATCATTTTATGGGCGATGGGCAGGCGGTGTCGTTTGTCGGGCACGGCATCGGGCTTGAAATCGACGAGTGGCCCGTGTTGGCACCGCGCTGTGAGACGGTGCTTGCACCTGGAATGGTAC
>JAGWXQ010000218.1 GCA_018969805.1 Paenibacillaceae bacterium
ACGATGGGCGAGCGACATCAGACCGTATACGTTTGTAATTAGTGTCGTGACAATTTCGGCGACGGTGAGCAACGCATAGACGGCGGCGAACATCGGACCGTGTGTGCGTGCGATCGTTGCCATGGGGACAGCGTTGTCGATGTCGGTATGCATCAGTGCGTGGTGGATGACTATGAGCAATATGCCGAGAAAGAGCGCACCAATCCAACTGCCGCGTACGAGCGTATGCCGTTGCACACCGGATGCTGCTAGGGGAACGAGCAACGCTTGTGCGGTCGTTACGTTGAGTGCGACGTAGACGGTCATTGCAAACCAAGGTGCAAGCGCATCCGACGATGTGGTGGTCGGTGGTGCGGTGTGTGGATTGGGAAGCAGGCATACGACGACGATCGTCGCAATCATGAGTGGGACGACAAATGCATGGACGGTAGTGATGCCGCGCAAGCCATTGCGAATGACCGCGTACGTCAGCACACCGATGAGGACGATGGCGATCGGGGGAGCAATTCCCCATTGTGCATGAAAGACAGAACCAGATCCTGCAAGCATAACGACACTAAATGCAAACAAACATATTGCCAAAACTATGGAACAGACGCGACCAATCGATTTGCCAAAGAGTAGGTCATTGAGCGCGATGTACGACGATAGTCGGGCATCGTAGGCGCGGGACATCATGTGTGCGCAGGAACTGCCGATCAATACGGTGCAGGCGGCAATTGTGGCGTATCCGACCATTCCGTATCGAGAGAAAAAGTGCATAATTTCTTGTCCTGTTGCAAATCCTGCACCAATGACGGTACCGATGATTGATGCTGCGACGCGCCATGTGTGCCTCATGTGCGCACCTCCGTTGCACTATTGTATGACCGCTGTTCGTGCGCATGCAAAATTTTTTTTCACCAGGACACACTGAGGCGTTGACAAAATTTTCCAATTGCGATATGCTTTCTGTACAGCGAGGCGATGCAAAACAATGCATGCATTTTTTCGAAAGGAGGTGGCGTACGTGGTCAAAATTACAAACAAACAAGATGCGGAGCGCATTATTGATCATTTCTCTTCACTTGCGCAGTGGGACGAATGTGGTCAAAAATGGTTCATCGCATGTGAGCGTGTCGTATATGAAGGCAAAGACGGATGTACTTTGACGATTATGCGGTATCCAGATGGGTGTTTTTCTGCCCATTGTCGCGGGGATGATTTTTGTCAGCCGTGTGAGACGGTGCTTTCGCGTCAAGAAGCCATTGACATCGTATGGAAGTATCGCGCAGCGTGTGGACAAGCGTGCAAGTCGCTCGTTACGGTGTAGAACGCAGTCCGGGTTCGCTGATGTGCATCGGCTTTGGGTGCGAGGAACAAGGCACTTCCGTGACACTTACGGGCGAACTGTTGGATGAGGAGCAGGAAACGCGCGTCCCCTTCGTCTTGCCGCGTTGCAAGGCAAGGGGGATTCGTTTATGATGGAGCAACCTGTTTATGGAAGGATGTCACGTGGATGGAACGATTACAAAGGCGTATGCGCGAAGCAGCCGTCGTACGATCGGACACGGTATTGGACGTGCATGCGTTTTTAAACCATGAAGTCGATACCGACCTTGTACAGGAAATCGGACACGTGTTTGCGGAGGCGTACGCGCATGAGCGCATCACGAAAGTGTTGACGATTGAAGCGTCGGGCATTGCGATCGCGTATGCGACCGCAGTGGCGTTGCGCGTGCCACTCGTTTTTGCGCGGCGGCGCACCGCACTCATGCATGATGCTGCATACGATATGGAGCGAGTACCGGCGTATACGCGTGGGCTCGTTACGGACATTGTCATTGCGAAAGATCGATTAAACGCATCCGACCGAGTGTTGTTTATTGACGACATTATCGCGCATGGTGACGCGGTACTCGGGTTGCTCAAAGTGGCGGCGCGATTGGGTGCGCACGTCGTTGGAGCGGGCATCGTGATCGAAAAAAAATTCCAATCCGGTGGGCAAAAATTGCGCGCGCAAGGCGTACCATGCGTATCGCTCGTGCAGATCTCCTC
>JAGWXQ010000219.1 GCA_018969805.1 Paenibacillaceae bacterium
GCATCGACGTGCGCAAGCGCCGCATGCGCTTGTGCGTCCGCCAATACCCTCTTCGCTTCATCCAATACGTCCTCCACACGCGGTCCACGCAAACGCAACAACGCCCGTGCGGTATCGACATCGGTCGCACACCGATGCACCGTTTCCATATAACCGACATCGTTTGCGTTTAGTAAATCATGTTTGCATGCATCGACTGCGCCTGCTTCCCCGAGTACGCAATGCAACAAGCGATCCACATACGCGACGTGCCCCAGTACAAACCGCACGTCGTCTACGCCAAGCGCACGCAAGCAATCAATCGCCAACGCAATCGTTTCTGCATCCGCATCCGCATGCGCAAGACCGATGCACTCCGCTCCCGCTTGCCAAAACTCTGCACTCTTGCCCGAACCGACTTCCATGGTTCGAAATACGTTTGCATGATAGGCGAGACGCAACGGCATGCGTTCGTCACGCAACGCCGAACAGACGAGCCGCGCTATCGGTGCCGTCATATCTGGACGCAATACGAGCGGCTTGCCCCAACGATCAAGCAACTTAAACAACCGTTCATCGCTCGTCACACTCGCTGTACCGACTGTGTCATAATACTCCAAAGTCGGTGTGCGCACTTCCATATACCCCCAACGGTGCATGCACGCAAGCATCGTGCGTTCGATCGTGCGCAACCGTTCCATCGTTTGAGGGGCATAATCTTTTAAACCCATTGGTTTTTCAAACGGTTGTGGAATATTGGTCATCCTCCCCGCTCCTCTGCCAATTCCCTATTCGGTTCGGATGGCACCGAACGCCATCTGCGCCACAAGAGCAACCCGATGGATCCAACAAACAAACACAAAGCAAGCATTTGCGATACACGGACGACCCCGGATTCCCAACTGTCCGACTGTGCAAACAGCGTCATCGGCGTCCACAACGCATGAAGTACCGCACCCATCCACTCCGGTGCATGAAACGTCAACGAATCCGCACGCAATCCCTCAATAAAAAACCGCCCAAGTGCGTATGATGCCACATACAAAAGCGCAATGTCGCCAGGCCGCACAAACGCCAATCGCCGGACAACCAACAACAGCACAAAACAACCCAAACACCAGATCGATTCATACAAAAATGTCGGCTGCCGATATTGTCCTGCGATCCACATCTGATCCACAATAAATTGCGGTACATACGACAACGACTCCCGACCAACAGCCGCACCGTACGCTTCCTGATTAAAAAAATTGCCCCAACGTCCAATTGCCTGTCCAAGCAAAAACCCTGGAGCAGCACAGTCGATCAATGACATAAATGAAACCGCCCGTCTGCGCGCAAACAGCCATACACCGATCGCAGACCCGATCAACGCACCATAGATCGCTATTCCACCTTGCCAAATAGCGATGATTTCCATCCAATGTGTGGAATAATAGTCCCATCGAAACGATACGTAATACAAACGTGCACCGATCAATGCCATCGGTATCGAAAACACCGCTGCATCGATAAAAACGTGTGCAGGAATATGCTTGCGCGCGCCTTCACGTACAGCAATCCACAACCCCATCGCTACCGCACACGCCAAAAGAATACCGTACCACCGAATGGTGACGATCGATAAATCGAGAGCGATAGGATCAAACGGTGCCGTCATCGTGTGCGCCTCCTGAAATAGTCCAACCCAAACATACTGTAGACAAACTTTGTCCCCACCCGTTTTTTCACCATCGATCCGTTTCACAAAACGCCTTTTGCGTTCTCGGCGGATACAACCCTCTGGATGATGATCAATAGAGCTTCGTATTACAGTCCACGAACTGTCTCAATTTCGTCGTATTCATCTTGTCCTGATCGAATAGAAGTCGGTTGCGCCGCCTGCAATGATGCCGTCAACTGATCAGAAAACGCCTCCGCAGCATGAAAACCCATCCTCTTTAAGCGAAAATTCATCGCAGCCACCTCAATAATGACCGCCAAATTTCTTCCCGGACGCACAGGTACCGTAATCAAAGGAATGTCTGTATCGATAATGCGAATCGTC
>JAGWXQ010000220.1 GCA_018969805.1 Paenibacillaceae bacterium
CGATTGCCGTATGTCGTGCACCCGAACTGCACACCTCATTGTGTGCGTTCTCCTTCAGACTTCTCCTGAACATAGGCAATCGTTTGTGCATCGCGCGCGCGGCCTTTCTCCTTCAATCGCTCAATCGCAGGCGCAACAAGCCGATCTACTTCTCTTTGAATGACACTTGCACGATCGTACTCCCGCTGTAGTTCGAGCCACTGACCGATGTCCATCAGTGCCTCGTATCGATCACGTTCGTCCCGTGTCAGCAATCCGCGCACTTGCACGCTGCAGTGCCGCATCGCTAACTAAAGTTTCCTTTGCGCAACACGAGGGGAATACCACCAATAATATATAAATACCGCAAATCAATCACTTTTTTGAGTACCGCAGCGACCGATCCCTTTACTTTGTACTTGGCGACAATGCCAATCGCCTCTCCTTTACCAAGTGACGCGACTGTTCCCTTACTTTTGTACTGAAACGTCCTCAAGGGCTGTCCACGAAGCTGGGCCACCAAATTGACCGCCAACGCATCCGCTTGCGCAATCGCCAACTGTGCAGTCGGTGGCAACGGCTTGCCATCTTCACTAAATACGATGGAGCTGTCTCCAATGACCGTCATTTCTGGATATGCAGGTACGCGCAAAAATTCATCTACTTTCACCCGCGCCCGAATCGAATCAAATCCCATATCCTCTACAAGGCGATTTCCCCGCACACCACCCGTCCAAATGACTGTCGAACACGGGATGACTTCGTCGTTTGCCAAAACAATGTGGTCGGCGTTGCATTGTTTTACCGGGACACCAAAGCGAAACGTGACACCTTTGCGGCGCAATACGTCCATTCCATATTCGACGAGCCCTGGATCAAAGCCCGGCAACGCACTCCCCGAAGCTTCCACATTGATCACCCGCACGTGCTGCGCATCGACACCAAACGACGCACACAGTTTGGGTATGCGATCCGCAAGCTCTCCCAAAAATTCGATGCCCGTAAATCCCGCTCCCCCTACGACAAAAGTGACATAATCATGGCGATGCGGTTCTTGCTTGTACCGCGCAAACTGGTACTCAATGTGCTCCCGAATGAGTTGGACGCTGTTTATGCTGCGAATAAAAAATGCGTGCTCTTTGAGTCCAGGTATCCCAAACGTTTCTGGTTCGCCTCCGAGGGCGACAACGGCGTAATCATACGCTAAATGTCCATCTTCCAATTCAACACGCTTTTTCTCCGGGACAATTTTTGTCACTTGCGCTTTTAAAAATCGTATTTTTTGTGTGTCGATAAGGCTTGTAATGTTGACACGGGCATTTTGGACGTCATCCGTCCCCGCAGCCGGCATATGCAAGTGCGTCGTAATATAGTGGTAATCATGCTTATTGACGAGAATGACTTCTGCTTCATTGTCCATCAGTTCTTTCTGTAGACGCAACGCTGTGACAATTCCTCCATATCCTGCGCCAATGATCACAATGCATGGTTTGTGTGCCATGGACGAATCATTCCCCCCAAAAATAAACGTGTCAACCATGTACTTAGGTAACGCACCCACTCCCGCTCAGTGCACACCACAACAAAAGACGAACCATAGCGGGAATCGTCTCTATCCGAAGGAGCCGTATTCCCAAAAACATGCTTCCATCGAAGCGCATGTGTGGCATTGCCACGCAATCGGTGCAATCAATGCACACATGCATCCGAAGGTTGTGGTCTTATCTTGCCATAGTCGAAACGAAAAAGCAACTGGTGCATTGACCGATGACACAGACCGTGGTATAGTATGTTGTGTGCTTGCGTTTGGGTACGATGGTGCGTATTGCCACGCCCAAAGCATCGCGTACGTCCCAGTAGCTCAGTAGGATAGAGCATGCGCCTTCTGTGCGCCACGTTGGGAAGACGAATCCGTCATCGAAAGATGCGCCAAGTGTTCCCGCTTGTTGCCGATGCAGCAAGACAACTTTTTGGACGATAAGGGCACAAGTGCCCCACTGTACCCATGACAGTGCAAATACCCGGAGACCCGACGTGCACGC
>JAGWXQ010000221.1 GCA_018969805.1 Paenibacillaceae bacterium
CCGCTCGGTCATAATCGTCTTTACATCCGCAAAGTCGAGGTTGATCAGTCCAGGTACCGCAATCAAGTCCGATATGCCTTGCACGCCTTGCCGCAATACGTTGTCCGCTTCGCGAAACGCCTCCAACATTGGTGTCTTCTTGTCCACGATTTCCAGCAATCGGTCGTTTGGGATGACGATCAGCGTATCGACTTTTTCCTTCAATGCCGCGATGCCCTGCTCCGCTTGGATGCGTCGGCGCGGTCCTTCAAACGTAAACGGCCGCGTCACGACACCGACGGTCAACGCGCCAACTTCCCGGGCGATGTCTGCAATAATCGGTGCAGCACCCGTCCCTGTCCCCCCGCCCATACCGGCTGTGACAAATACGAGATCGGCACCTTTGAGTTCATTGTACAGCGTATCGCGGGATTCCTCGGCAGCTTTTTTCCCGACTTCCGGGTTTGCGCCCGCTCCGAGACCACGCGTCAGCTTGTCCCCGATTTGCAGCTTTGTTTCTGCTTTGGACAAATGCAACGCCTGCGCATCGGTGTTTACCGTATAAAAATGTACGCCTTGGACACCACATTCGATCATTCGGTTGACGGCATTGCTCCCACCGCCCCCCACACCGATGACTTTGATTTGCGCCAATTGTGTGACATCCAAGTCAAATTCGAACATCTGAGCACAGCCCCCTTCATATCCGTACATCGTATGCACCACATATTCCTACCGTACGACGAACAATGCGTCTGTGCCAACTTAAATAAATTCATTGACCCACGTTTTCATTTTTTTCCACACGTTCGTACCGATCGATGCCGTCTTGCGTACACGAACACTTTTGTGTTGTGCGTTTCCTGGTGTATTGCGCTGTGCATACACGTAGTGGAGCAAGCCGACCCCGCTTGTATATCCCGGTTCACGGACTCCGACAAAGTCCGGTACGGCAATGCGCACAGGCTTCTGAAACACTTCTTGCGCGAGTTGCTGCATGCCCGGCATCGCCACGACACCTCCCGTGAGCACGTACCCTACGGCACTATCGGCAGGAAGCATGCGCAGCACTTCATGATGGACGTATTCAAGTATTTCTTGCATCCGTGGCTCAATGACGCTTGCGAGGTCTTGCTGATTGTATGTTTTTTCCGAATTAGTCCCTATGCGGTACACTTGAAACGTCACATCCGGGGAAGCGAGCGATTCGATCGCATGGCCGTACTTGCGCTTGAGCTTCTCTGCAAGTTCTACTTGCGTCTTCATGGCGATGGTGATGTCGTTTGTCACGTACTCGCCACCGATCTCCAGCGTTGTCGTTGCGCACAAGTCTCCTTGAGAAAACAGCGAAACCGTCGTCGCCCCTGCCCCGATATCGACGAGCACGACACCGAGATTTTGTTCGTCTTTTAGGAGCGCGAGCTTTCCGGATGCAAGCGATGTCAAAACGAGCCCCGCCAACTTAACGTCTGCCCGTTCGACGGAGCGCATCAAATTATGGATCGTCGTCTTCGATCCAGTGACGACCGTCGCCTCAACTTCCAGACGAACACCGATCATGCCCCGCGGATCGTGGATGCCTTCTAGCCCATCGACGATATACTGCCGCGGCACCGTATCGATAATGTCGCGCTCTGGAGGCAACGGAATAATCCGCGCCGCTTGCATCGCCCGATCAATGTCTTCATGCGTAATTTCCCGATCTTCTCGGGATACCGCCACGATGCCGCGATTCGTCTGCAGCTGGATGGTCGGATCCGAAATGCCGCAGTATACTTCTTGAATTTGAAAACCGACCATCTGTTCTGCGTGGTTGATCGCGGCACGGATCGCTCCGACCGTCTGGTCAATGTGGACAATTTTGCCTTTGTGCACCCCATCGGATGGGGCGCTGCCGACACCGACGATATTGACCCCTTGCGGGGTGCATTCGCCCATAATGACGCGCACCTGGGACGTGCCGATGTCCAAACTCACGATCATATCACTGCTGTTCAACGCCACGCACCTCCTCGCAAAAAACCGTTTTTGTGTCTTG
>JAGWXQ010000222.1 GCA_018969805.1 Paenibacillaceae bacterium
GCATGATGCGTTGCAAGTGAGCCTTGGACTGGTCGATTTTTGATACGAATCCGTATTTCAGTACACGTATTCTATCGGGCAAAGACGCCTTTTGCTTCCTCGGCGCATACAGCCCTCTAGGTACATGCTTTCAATATGGGATGAGTATGAATACGCGATGCCCATTCCTATTCATGGATGGGCATCGTTTGTTATTCCCATTGTTCGAGCTGTGCGAGCAAGGCGCGAATTTCTGTGCACAGCGCGATCAGGGGGTATGTGTCGTCACGCAGTGACGTAAACGAAGAGAGCAACATCGCAACGTACGTGAGCGCGTCGTAGTGCGTCGTCGATGCATCGAGCCACTGGGTTGCAGTACATAGTGCGACGGGACGGAGCAGCTTTGGTGGATGTTGCAGTTTGGGTACTTCTTTGTCCAGCCGCAGGTGCAAGGCGATCAGCTGGAGGGCGGCGTGTTCGGGCATCGCGACGCATACGGTGTGGTCGTTATCGACCAAAATGACGCGGTGGGTGATCATGATTGGGTCATCCTCTCTGAGGTTGTAGGCATGTTTGGCACAACATCCCATACACTGTACGACTGGGGGGTTGTGTCGTGAACAAACGGGGCGTATGGTGGATTGCAGTGTGCAGCATGTGGCTATGTGCGGGAGTCGTGCATGCAGCGATCGGTACGGACGTCCGTACGACGAGTGGAACACAACAAAACAATACCGTATTGCGCATGCAACAACAAGCCGCAAATGCGGTGGCGCTTGTCGAAGCGAAGGAGTGCACAGACGTGTGCATGCGGGAAGTGCGCGCCATACTGCAGCGCATCGTCGGAGATGCGACGCTCGTGACGTATGGCACGATGACGACAGTCGATGGCATGCGCGCCATCAGCACCGTCATTACCGATGCGGTGCGCACAGCGACCGCAGTCGTCCCACAGATGCACGATGTGCGCATTCATCTCGTTCGCATGCAGCTCGCCCTCGATGCGCTGCACCCCAATGGAAGTCCACTTTGGCGCTCTTTTGGAGACGTGCTTCACCGCGATGCGCATGCATGGTGGCAGACGACAAACAAGGCACACGCGTGGATGACGTGGCGGGCGCACGTGGATCTCGTCCGTCCCGCGATCATTGTGGGGCGGGGGATGGATGCCGTAGCCCACTGGGATGCCGCACTTGCTCGCATCGCGCACGTCACGCGCACGCGGTCGTGGAGTGCTGCGCGTGCACCGTGGGAGCATGCAGTTCATGCACAACAATCGATCTTTTCTCCGGCACAACCGACGGGCGCACTGCCGATCGATGCGTTGCCCGTTGCTTCGACGATCGCCTTTTTTGCGATGCTCATTTTTGGTGCATTTGTGTACTTTGGTTTTTTTTCTTACCGAAAAATGTCTTCGCGCACCGTAAAGACGTACGTGCAATCGTAAACGCGCAAAAAAAGAACACAGCCATTGACATCGTTCTTCAGAAATGTTATGATAAACGCATCATATTCAATTTCATCCTTATTAAACACATCATTTTAGATTGCTGTATGCACCGAGGAAAAAAAGAGGCGTTTTTTCCCTTAGGATGCGTGTGTTGACATAAGGATAGGCATCACGACGAGGGGGGTGGGCTACTTGCGCGCATATCCGTTTGTTTCTATCGTATTGGGCATCGTTGCACTATGCATCGCATGCGTATGGAGCAACACAGAGGGTGTCTTTGCGCAATCAACGTGTCAACCTGTGCTGCATGGAGCTGCTGTAGACAAGAAATATACAAATTTTGTTCTTGTCCCTGGACGCTGTTTGACGGATTTCGACAAGCGCATGCCGTTGGGCATGGATCCAAAAGACCTGGCCTACATTGCGAACTATTTCCCGACATCGATTGGACCGTTTTGGGGAGAGGAGTACTATAAAATACCTGTACAAGAATGCAAAGAAATGTGGCATCGTAAGTTGTGCGGACATATTGTGCAGTGCATAAACGTCATGAAAAGCGGGAACACAACAAATCCACATGCATAT
>JAGWXQ010000223.1 GCA_018969805.1 Paenibacillaceae bacterium
GCGCAATTGCGCAAACCATTCCGCAGACACCCACACCTGCACGTGTGCCCACGACGGCGCAATCGCCGACATCAGCACGGCATCCCGCTCCGCAACGCTCGGATATTGCGCCACGATGTCCGCCGCACACAGCGCACCCCCTTGTGGCGTGATGCGCTGCATGCGCGAGCGCAACGTCGGCAACAACGATGTCCACTGCTCCACCAATACGAGCAACAATACGTCTTCTTCAGGTTCTTCCAACGTCTTGAGCAACGCATTTGCCGCTGGCAATGTGAGTGTTTCCGCATGATGGACCACCGCCACCATCATGCGCCCATCTTCCGTCCGATACGCAATTGCACGCTGCATCGCCCGCACGTGCTCTATTTTGAGCGACTCCCCATCCGGAATTATGTGCACAACCGCGGTATGCTCTTTCCGCGCAATTGCCATACACGGCCCGCATACCCCACACGGTTTGGACACATCTGTGCAATACAGCGACTGGGCAATCGCAATCGCAGTGCCACATGCAACTTCGTCCGATCGATGCTCAATCGCATACGCATGCGCAAGTTCCCCACGCACACCAAGAGATCGGATGTATTCAGGGATCGTTGCCCCCATATTTGTGTTGTGCACACCGTGCCCCCTGTTTCTCTACATACATTTTTTTTCTTCGTTTTTTTGCACTGCCTGTCCCGCGATGGCGCACTGTTAAAACTGCACGTCAATAAGCAACCCCCGAATGTATCCAATAGCAGCAAGAAGGTGCACCCTTCCTTCCTCCGTTTTTATCGCCTCATCTGTCAGCTGCTGCATGTGCGCATCAATTTTCGCAAGCAGTGCCTGGTGACGCCTGCGTCCGTGTTGGTCTTCGTGCCCTTTGTGCTGCACATCGATTGTGTTTTTTATGGACAGCGCCAAAAACAAGCGCAACCGTTCCTTGTACGCAATCAGCTTTGTCAGCGACAACGAACGGGTCAGCTCGTCACCAAGGGCAATGAGCGTTTGTACAGTCGCGGCGTGCGATTGGTGTTCGTGGATCAATTGCGCAAAAGTTCCATCGTTTTTGTGCACACGCGTCCGCTCACCGTCTTTTGCCCAACTTTTTTCGGATTCAATCCGCACGGTACACCACGCTCCTTCAGTGCCTAGCACATCACGCATCGTACTGCTCCCGCACTGCATCAATCCACTTCACCAACACCCTTTTTACAACCTTGCATAACGAACGTTGTTGAACCACCATCTCCATACGGAGTGCATATTAGCGCGTCCCGAGCAACTGAACGACATCGCTCCATATCAACGATTGTACCTCTTTAATCGGCCGATTGCAGTCAATGACAACACACCGATGCGCTTCGCGTTGCGCCAAACGCAAAAAACCTGCTCGCACTTTCGCGAAATACGATACATCCCGCTGCTCTATGCGATCCAATGTCGTATTTTTTTCCTTGCTTCTTTGACGCATACGCTGTTCGCTGACCGCGATTGGTACATCACAAATGTACGTCCGCACAGGAACAAGCCCTTGCGTGGCAAACGTATTGATCGTTCCAACAACACCTTCGTCCAACGCCCCACAGTTTGCTTGGTATACGAGCGTGGCATCCGAAAACCGATCACTGATCACGATGCGTCCCTCATTGAGGGCGGGAATAATCCGCGTATGCACGTGCTGCGCACGATCCGCCGCATACAACAACAACTCTGTACGAATACCCATGTCGGTATGCGCAACATCCAGCAACAACGCCCGAATCGCTTGCCCAATGTTTGTTCCTCCGGGCTCGCGCGTCAGCATTATCGAATATCCTTCTTCCTTTAGCCTTCCTGCCAACCAAGATGCGTAAGAAGACTTCCCCGCTCCATCAACACCATCGAACGTAATCAACATAAGTTTTCTTCCTTCGCACTAAAAATAAACACCCACTGTACGCATCGTCTGATCTTCGACACCCGCAAACACAACTCCTTGCGCACGCAATGATTCGATGTGCGCAATCCCTGCTGCGCTCATCC
>JAGWXQ010000224.1 GCA_018969805.1 Paenibacillaceae bacterium
GGTTGCGCGGTATTGCGCACGCGGGATATGATGCAGATGGGCCTTCGGGGCGTACGGACAAAGTGATCGTCGCTACGGGGATGGCCCCGACGCAGCTGCGCATTGGGTCGATTGTGACGCGCGCTCCAGAAGATCGGCACATCAAGCAGGCGCTGATGGAAGTCGCGTACGCCCAAGACGGCGCAATTCATGTCACGAGTGCACAGCATCTCGGCAAGCTGCACGTGTTACGGGGAGGGTGAAGGCGCGATGGGAACAGCGATCGTCGTCACATCAGGAAAAGGCGGAGTCGGGAAGACGACGACGACAGCAAACGTCGGATCGGCATTGGCATTGCTCGGAAAAAGCGTGTGTTTGGTCGATACGGACATTGGCTTGCGCAATTTGGACGTCGTGATGGGATTGGAAAACCGCATTTTGTACGATTTGGTCGATGTCATTGAAGGGCGTGCTCGGTTGCAGCAGGCACTCATCAAAGACAAGCGATGTGAAGCGTTGTACTTATTGCCTGCGGCCCAAACAAAGGACAAAAACGACGTTCTCCCGGAGCAAGTGCGCCTCATCGTGGAGCAATTAAAAACATTGTATGATTTTGTATTGATCGATTGTCCTGCTGGCATCGAACAAGGATTCCGCAACGCAGTCGCTGGTGCAGATGCGGCGATTGTCGTCACGACACCAGAGCGATCGTCTGTTCGGGATGCCGATCGCATCGTCGGATTGCTGGAGAAGACAAGCATTCCGCCTCCGAAGCTGATCATCAATCGCATCCGTCCACAGCTGATGAAGCGTGGAGAAATGCTGGACATTGACGAAGTATGTTCGATCCTAGCAATTGATCTGCTGGGCATCGTCGTCGATGATGAGTGCGTTATTCGCGCGTCGAATCAAGGGGAGCCTGCGGTACACCAACCGATGTCCCGCGCTGCACTCGCATACCGCAACATTGCGCGAAGGTTGCTCGGGGATTCGGTACCGTTGATGGCGTTGGAACAAAAAAAGACGATGTGGCAAAAAATGTTTCAGTTGTTTGCAAAATAGCCGCGTTCCACGTTCAGTTTGAGAGGATGATGGATGTGCGTACGTCTGCGGTTGCATCGTGGCGCACGAACACTGCGCGTATGGATTGGCTCGTTGTATGCTTGTTGATTTTTTTTTCTGTTGCAAGTACGTTTGTTGTGCGCAGTGCCGTCGTCGGTTCGGGGGCGGCGTTTTCCGGAATTCCAGAACGGCACGTGCTTAATTATGGGGTGGCGTTCGTCGTCTTTTTAGTGGCATCGGTTTTTCGCTATACGTTGTGGATGGCGTGGTCGCGGTGGCTGTACGTATTTGGATTGATCAGTTTGGTGGCGGTATACGTTTGGGGTTCGGAAAAAAATGGTGCGCGTGGGTGGTTTGCGATTCCTGGTGTTGGCGTTGATTTTCAGCCCGCAGAACTCATGAAGTTGTTTTTGATTTTGCTGATCGCGCAGTGGCTCGGCGCACGAGGCAGTGCACGTATGCGCTTGTGGCACGATCTTGTGCCGCTCGGTGTTGTGGTGTTCGTACCGTTTGTGTTCGTCGTTTTGCAGCCGGATTTGGGCAATGCGGTCATTTTCATCATTATTTTTGTCGGGATGTTGTTTGCCACGCGGTTGCGATGGACGCACATTTTTGGGGCGTTGGTCAGTGCCGCCGTAGTGGCCACGGGTGCCGTGTATGCTTTGCATACGTTTCATTCAGAAGTTGATGCATTTTTGTCTGCGCGCGGAGCAGGACATTGGATGGAGCGTATCGATACGTTTTTGTATCCCGAGCGTGCGTCGCTGCACGCATCGTATCAAGTGACCAACTCATTGCGCGCAATCGGATCAGGAGCACTCGTCGGAGAAGGGTATTTACAAGGAGACTCTGTACATGGAGGATTTATTCCTTATACGTATTCGGACTCAATCTTTGTCGTCGTCGGGGAGGAATTTGGTTTTTTGGGTGCGTCACTGTTGCTGCTCGCATA
>JAGWXQ010000225.1 GCA_018969805.1 Paenibacillaceae bacterium
CGGCGATGCACTCGTTTCGGACGTATGTGGTGCGCTGGGTACGATTGATGTGTTGATCAACAACGCAGGTCCTTTTGTACGTGCGCGCACGCTGTTTGCGGAGTACGACACGGCGACGATCGACATGCTCATGCGTGCAAACGCGCTCGCCCCGATGCACTTGGATCGGCTCGTCCTGCCGCATATGCGGGCACGGCAGTGGGGGCGCATCGTGCACCTTGGGTTTGCCCATGCGGCGGAAGCACGGGGGTGGACCGACCGTGCAGCGTATGCAGCAGCAAAATGTGCACTCGTGTCATTGACCAAGTCGCTTGCAGACGAAGAAGCAAGACATGGCATCACGGTCAATATGGTGTGCCCAGGCGATATTCGCGATGCGTACAAGCATATGCGCATCGCCGATGTGCGCGGGCGTACAGACACACGAAACCCCGGTGTCCGACCGGGCACCGGGGAAGACATCGCACGCGTGGTCGCGTTTTTGTGTGACGACGATTCGGACTACGTGACAGGCGCGGTCATCGACGTGCACGGAGGCTACGATCCGATGCTGCGTTAGTACACTTGCACGACTTCGTGGATGCCGTCGATTTCTTCCATGATCGCACGCTCGATGCCTGCTTTCAGTGTGATCGTCGAGCTTGGACAGCTGCCACAAGCACCCATGAGCTTGAGCTTGACGATGCCATCGGACACATCGACAAGATCGACATCGCCCCCGTCGCGCTGCAAAAAAGGACGGAGCTTATCGAGCACCTCAAGTACTTGGTCATACAGGGACATTTGATCGGTCGTCATGTTCTTCCACTCCTCTCATATTTTTATTGTACGACACATACGGACAAAAAGAAAGGGGCAGATCGATGCATACGGTCGATTGCTGCGCAAACAACTGCGCAACCGCACCATTGTGCAGCGCATACGAACAAGCACAACACGTCGAGATCATTACGTACGGATGTTTGGGCGTTTGTGACGTCTGCGCGCACACACCGTTTGCATTTGTCGGAGGGACCCAAGTGGCTGCACACAGTGTCGATGAGGTGAAGGCAGCAATCGACCAGTGCATCTCAGACATCGAAGCGTTTGATGCGTGGTTTGAAGCCCATGATGCGCCGCGTCCTTGACGTTTTTGGTACGGCATTTGTGCTCGGATGCACTGCTTTCGGTGGACCGATCGCGCACCTTGCCCATTTTCACCGCGTGTACGTCACGCGCAAGCAGTGGATCGATGCAGAGGCGTACGCGTCATGGGTCGCTCTGTGTACGGCACTTCCAGGACCTACAAGCAGCCAAGTCGGCATCGCGATCGGCAAACACCGCGCCGGATGGGCGGGTGCGGTCGCTGCGTGGGTCGGATTTACACTTCCGGCTGCCGTCCTCATGACCGCGTGTGCGTTGCTTTTTCACGCAGACGGGGAGCTGCTCGTGCCCAACGCCCTGCGCACCGGCTGCACGCTTGCAGCTGTAGCGGTCGTCATGCACGCATTGATCGGCATGGCGCGTACGTATGTGACGGTGTCGTCGGTGCCGTTTGTCGCGCTCGGAGCAGTGGCACTGTGGCTTTCCCCGTGGACGTTTACGGCATTGCTCGGGGGCATCATCGTCGTTGCGCTCGGCTTCCGCACAGCAGTACGCGCATTGTGGCGCATCGCACCAGGTGTAGGGGCATTGATCGCTCCGTTGATCGCCTTACCGCTGATTGCGTACTACGTTCCGGAAATATCGTTTGTAGAGGCGTTTTATCGAGCGGGCGTACTCGTCTTTGGCGGGGGGCACATCGTGCTTCCTGTACTCGAATCGTCGCTGACATTGACTTCGACACAATGGCTATACGGATACGGAGTCATGCAAGCGTTGCCGGGTCCGCTGTTTGCGTTCGCTGCGTATGTGGGTGCGTTGCTCGGTGGTGTGTTTGGCGCATGCGCTGCAGTCCTGTTGATCTTCCTGCCGTCGTTTGTCCTCGTCGGGATGAGCAGTC
>JAGWXQ010000226.1 GCA_018969805.1 Paenibacillaceae bacterium
TTTATGGATGCGGTGTACGTGTAGCATCGTGTGCCCCTTTTGTTTAGTGCATGCGCTTACGCAGTACGTACAAAAAAAACGGTGCCCCGAGTAGTGCTGTCACAATGCCGATCGGAAGCTCTGTCGGTGCGATGACCGTCCTTGCGAGCGCATCTGCCCAAAGTACATAGATCGCCCCTGCGATCGCAGACGACGGCAGCACGATCCGATAGTCGTCACCGACAATGAGACGCACGATGTGCGGGACGAGCAACCCCACAAAGCCGATGACCCCCGCAGTGGCGACGGCAAAAGCAGATGCGAGTGTCGCAATTCCAAGCAGAGACCACCTTTTTGTGAACATGGATACCCCTAGCGAAGACGCTTTATGTTCACCAAGAGAAAAAACATTGATCGTGTGTCCGTGTACACAAAGCCAGACCGTCGATGCAATGACGGGCAATGCTGTAATCGCGACAAAATCCCAGCCACGCATCGACAGCTTGCCCATCATCCAAAAAACGATCGCGTTTGCAGCGCTGCCTTGGGCAAAAATTATGGACGACACGGCTGCTGCCAGAAACGCTTGGACGACAATGCCGGCAAGGATGACAGAAGCAGTGTGCTGATGGTGGGATATGGCAAATACGACGCCCAATGTCGCCAGTGCACACACAAATGCACCGATCGGTACGATCCACAATCCACCCCAATCGACCGATGCCGTAAGCGCAAATGCGCTTGCAGCACCAAACGCTGCTCCCGAAGCAACACCAAGCGTGTACGGGTCTGCAAGGGCATTGCGCAATATGCCCTGAAACGCAGCACCAGCACAAGACAGTGCCATGCCGACGATGATCGCGATGCACAAGCGCGGCAGCCGCACGGAGACGATAATGTCTACGGTCGTGGCATCGACAAGATCAGGAAGAAAAAGGGATGCAAACACATCGGAGATGGCGATCGGCACGGCGCCGATCAGGAGTGTACATGCGACCGAAAGGATGAGTACGCCACTGAGCAGGAAGATGATCGGGCGTGGACGCATCACAGACGATCCGGATACAGTGCACGCGTGAGTTGAAGCAATCCGGTTGTCATGCGCGGGCCAGGGCGAGAAAGGATGTTGTCGTCGATACCGATTAGTCGATTGTTTTTTATGGCAGTCATGTTTTTCCAGCTTTTTCGGTGAACGATCGCATCACGCAGTGCGGTAAATCCTGTGCTGTATACGATCGCATCTGGGTTTGCTTTTAGGATCGTTTCCTCGTTCATCTGATGCCATCCGGGTTGTGTGGCGACGTTGATCGCTCCGGCTTCCGCAATGAGCGTGTCCATAAATTCTCCTGGTCCTACTGTCCATCCTTCAGAAAACTCGACATATACGCGCAGTTTTTCTGGAACGTTGTTCAAAATATTTTTGACCGTAGTGCGTTCTTCTTCCATGCGTGCGATAACGGTGTTCGTCTGTGTGGTGACATCCAAAATAGAACCCAATGTGCGTATGTGCGCAATCGTGTCATTGATGGAACGTGGTTCGGACGCATGGACGGTCACACCTGCTGCGCGCAACGCCTCGATTGATGAGCGGTTCATCGTCCAAATGCCGAATACGACGTCCGGTTTGAGTGCAATGATGCGTTCGATGTTTACGTCCATTGCGCCGATTTTGGGAAGCGCGCGTGCGGCTGCAGGTTCGTCGCTCCAATCGTCTACAGCGACGACGAGATCACCCGCACCGATGGCAAACAACACTTCAGTCACACTCGGGATGAGCGAAATAATGCGCGCAGGACGTTTGGTGAATTCGATCGTCTGATTGGACGCATCGATGACACGCAAAGGGTACTGCGTTTTGGACACAGGCGATGCCTGCTTGATCGGTGTCTGAGCACACCCTACAACAAACAGCAACACAATCAAAAAACTTCGACGCAACATAAGCGTTCCCCCTTGGTGGAATGTGCGTCTGCATAAAAAAGCCCCTGGTC
>JAGWXQ010000227.1 GCA_018969805.1 Paenibacillaceae bacterium
AGCTGCGTATCCCACGACAACCGTCCCGAACGCACTTCATCCAAAATGATGTACTCCGTCATCATCTTCGTCATACTCGCCGGCTGGTACGGAGTCTGTTCGTTGCGCGCAAACAAAATTTCACCGCTTTGCGCTTCCATTAACACCGCCGCTTTGGCATTGAGCTGCAACTCTGGCAACGACTGCGCAGCGGACGTATGTGCAGGCATCGCCACACACCAAACAAGGCACAGCGCCATCCATCGCCACCACACCATGGCACACCTCATCTCAAATTACGATTGTGAATAATTTGGTGCTTCCTTCGTAATGTGCACATCGTGTGGATGGCTCTCCCGCAACCCTGAGCTCGTGATGCGCACAAACTGCGTCTCCGTTCGCAAAGCGTCGATGGTCGGCGTGCCACAATACCCCATCCCAGAACGCAATCCTCCAACGAGCTGGTGCACCGTATCTTTGAGCGGCCCTTTGTACGGCACACGACCTTCAATACCTTCTGGTACGAGCTTTTGCGTATGTTCTTGAAAATATCGATCCTTGCTGCCGTCGCGCATCGCACCGAGCGACCCCATCCCCCGGTATACCTTAAAGCGCCGCCCTTGATAAATTTCTGATTCTCCAGGACTTTCCTCCGTCCCTGCAAACAGCGATCCAATCATGACCGCACGCGCGCCAGCAGCAATCGCCTTCGTAATATCCCCCGAATACTTGATCCCTCCATCCGCAACGATCGGCACACCATACCGCTCTGCCACCACAGCACAATCGTAAATCGCCGTCACTTGAGGCACCCCAATGCCCGCAATCACGCGCGTCGTACAGATTGATCCCGGTCCAATGCCCACTTTGACGCACGATGCCCCTGCATCAATGAGCCGTTCTGTCGCGTCCCCCGTAGCGACGTTCCCCGCAATGATGAGCACGCCCGGGTATTGTTTCCGCACAGCCGCAACCAACGCAATGACGTGTACGTGCGCCCCATGCGCCGAGTCGACGACGATCGCATCGACGTCGTTTGCCACGAGTGCTGCGACCCGCTCCATCGTGTCCGATCCGATAC
Organism: Paenibacillaceae bacterium; assembly: GCA_018969805.1. Taxonomy (GTDB): domain Bacteria; phylum Bacillota; class Bacilli; order Paenibacillales; family YIM-B00363; genus REEB470. The sequence continues at coordinate 1,061 of JAGWXQ010000227.1, forward strand.
CGACCGCCGCTCCGACGAGCAAGCGCCCAAGACGATCTTTGGCTGCATGCGGAAATTGGATCGCCTTTTCGATGTCTTTGATCGTGATCAACCCTTTTAAATGCCCTTGCTCATCGACGATGGGGAGTTTTTCGATCTTATGCTTTTGTAATATGGTCTCCGCTTGCTGCAGCGTCGTACCGACCGGTGCCGTCACCAAATTCGTGCACGTCATAACGTCTTGGATGCATATTGTATAATCATGAACAAAACGCAAATCCCGATTCGTCAATATGCCAACGAGCCTATGCGTCTGATCGACGATCGGCACACCCGAAATACGATACTTGCGCATAAGGTCCTCTGCCTCGTACACCCGATGCTCCGGTGTCAACGAAAACGGATTTGTAATAACACCACTTTCAGAACGCTTAACCCGATCCACTTCTTCTGCTTGCTGCACGATGGACATACTTTTATGAATAATGCCCATCCCACCTTCCCGTGCGATGGCGATCGCCAGTGCCGATTCTGTCACTGTGTCCATGCCCGCACTTAAGAGCGGAATATTCAGCTGCACGTCTGCTGTAAGCCTCGTATTTACTGAAACATCGCGCGGGAGCACGTGAGAATTTCTCGGTATGAGGAGTACATCGTCAAACGTCAATCCTTGTTTACCAAACTTCTCGTCCCACTGCACACGGCATACCTCCTCTATGCGGAATCGCTTGTCCTATGCGCCATTATGTGCACGATTATACCACGCACATCTTGAACATGACAAACGACAAAAAAACCCACTGAAACCTTCAGTGGGTGAAACAATGCAAGGCGACGACCTATTCTACCAGCACCCTGCGGTGCGAGTACGTTTGGCGCAGGAGGGCTTAACGGCCGTGTTCGGGATGGGAACGGGTGGGACCCCTCC
>JAGWXQ010000015.1 GCA_018969805.1 Paenibacillaceae bacterium
ACAAGCACACCAATGGCTTTTTGTCTCATAAAGGACACCCCTCTACGCAATATGTATTCATTGTACACATGTGTGACACACATGTACAATGGTTCACATCGATGTCCTTTTATTCCCTTACTGCTCATCGGTATGTCACACCATCGACCCGTTTCACAACAACGATTTTTCTTTCTCGCAAAAAGCAACCGGCTGGATCACTGTTTTCAATAAAGAATTCGTATGCGTACGAAGAAGCATGTGTGCCATGCGCAACGGTGCACTGTGCGCGTGCACAATCGTCTCTTGGGGGGCGAGCTGCACGAGCGCACATGTCCCTGGTCGCCCATTTGCCTCGATCAACGACATGCCACCATTGGGCGCGATCGCGCAGTCCAATCCGAGCTCTACGAGTGGTCCACACGAACGATCAAGCACGTGTGCGATGCGGATGCACAGCGCGGCCAAACGCCCGACATCGAGTGCACGGTAACAACGCACAAAATCGTCCAACGCCATCGGATGCGCGCCTTGGTGCACGTTGGACACGATCGTCCCCGGATCGTGTGCACGCCGTGCGTACGCAAACGTCATCGCCCATGTTCCGCACGGTTGTTTTTGCACGAGCACGCGGACATCGACACACCGCCCATCGTCCATCGCAGTCGGCAATGCACGCTGTATGAGCAAAGCTTGTCTCGCGTATACGAGTGCATGTACGTCGCGCACACGATGCAGCCTCATCCGCTCCGTACCGATCACTTCAAAATGTCCTTCACTTCGCGCGATGCGCCAAATGCCCGCCCCGTGCCATCCGACGACGGGCTTGACGTACACACGCCCGTGCAACCGCAGCATACGCGACAAATCCGCGCACTGCTCGTACCGCACCGTATGCGGGATCACGTCCCGCACCGATGCATCCTTCGTCAGGATGCCGTACACCCGGTACTTATCCGGCAACGGCTGCGCCAGCAGGCGAACGGACGCATCGACCGCATACGCCCCAAGACGTCGGTCGTATACGATCTTTGGACGTTCGTGCTGTGTACGGATCCAGTGTCCATCATACGTATAGCCTTCCACAGCATCCGGTGATCGGACGACGGACACGCGCATCCCGAGCGCACGCGCACACATGCATACGTGCCGCAAATGGGGCACATCGACAAACGGCATTGCCCCTCCTTGTGCCCATCGAACGACGACCCCGACATCACAACCACGTGTGCTGCGCATACGCCCACACATGCCGCACACTCGTGCGGATCGATCGTCGGGGTGTCATATGGTCTTTCGACGGCTTCGCATTGACTTCGAGTATCCATATGCGCCGCTGCGTATCGACAGCGATGTCAATACCCAGCTCCGCAATGTGCATCCGACAACCGTCTTCCACATGCTTCGCCGTGCGCAATGCCACCGCACATACCGCATCACGCATGCGCCGCCCAATGATCGCTTGCGCACAGTGCACCGTGCCCCCTTTGGCGACGTTGGTCACAAACGCCCCCGCTTTGGCGATGCGGGCGACGATCGACGATGCACACCATGCACCAGCGCCATTTTTTTGCACCAGTACACGAAAATCAACAGGACACCCCCGCACACGCATCAAGGTGATGCCTTGCTGGACGATGTGCGCCGAACGCCCCCGTACCGCTGCATACGCTTGCCCAATCGTGTGCGCATGCAGCGAGCGTCCATCGCTAAAAGCGAGTTCGTACCCACCTGTCGCAGCGGTACGCACGCGGACGATGCCTTTGCCCAACGATCCCCGACTGGGCTTTACAAACACCGTCGCATACCGCTGCACAGCAGTGTGCAGCACGCCCACATCGCGCAATGTTTGGCTATACGGCGTGTGCGGACGCATCCGTATTGACGCATGCAACAATGCGCTCATCGTCGTTTTATCGATGTACGCTTCGTTCCAAACGACCGTTTGTTTGCTTTTGCATTTGTTCCAAAAAACGCGCATTTGCTTACTTCGTTCGAGTGCACGCGAAGGCAAGCGATTGTGTACGGCATCCGGCCAAGGAAATCGTTTGCGGATCCACTCGTCGCCTTCTCGCGTCCACCCATCTACGCCCGCGCGATCGACGCGCTGCGGCACGATGCACATCGCGATGCCCCCAAGCATGCGTGCCGCGCGGACGACTTCGCTGCACCATGCGGTGCTTTTTCCCCATCGCGCCTCCACGCTTCCGACGCGGGGCATGAGCAATGCGAGCAGTGGACCGATGCGCAGCTCGTGCTGTACATACGATACACACACGTTTCCAGACTGAGGAAGACAGAGCTGTGTACTCCATTGCGCGCCGATGTGCAGCCTTTTGTGGTCCGCGCGATGCCCGTGCATCGGGATGTGCACGACGCGATCCCCGACACGCACAGCAACGGTCGAAGGCAATCCGATGCCCCATGCACGCGCGCGCGACTCATGCACGGCAATCGCAGGAGACTCCGTCACGATGAGCGACATCGTGATCATCCATTACCCACTCCTTCCCCCAACGACATCGTATGCATCGAAAAGACGGATGTGCTGCTTCATATCCGCGCATCATCGCTCCTGCGCATGCATACGATAAGGGAGCGCAACAAAAAGGGAGTGGGGATATCGATGTGTGGCATCACGGGATGGATCGACTGGGACGGCGTAGGCGATGAACATGCGCACGTCGTAACAAACATGACGCGTACGCTCATCCCACGTGGCCCGGATGACGGGGCACTATGGCGCATGCCCAAAGGCGTGCTCGGGCATCGCCGCCTAAGCATCATTGACCCCACCCACGGACAACAACCACTCGTGCGCACGATCGTCGGTGTACCGCGCGCCATCGTATACAACGGAGAACTGTACAACGCTTCTGAACTGCGCCGCACATTGGAACAACGTGGCCATCGGTTTATGACTGCATGCGACACCGAAGTCGTCCTTGTGTCGTGCATCGAATGGGGTGCCGATGCGCCAAAAAAACTCGACGGCATTTTTGCTTATGCCTACTGGGACGGTACTGCGCTTACGCTCTGTCGCGATCGATTGGGCGTAAAACCGCTCTTTTATTCCTCGTTGCCACGGGGGATCGTATTTGCATCCGAACAAAAAGCGCTGCTTTGCCATCCTGATATCACGTCGTTCGTCGATGCGTCTGGGTTCGCGCAATTGTGTGCACTCGGTCCCGCACGCACTCCAGGAAACGCGATCTTTCGAGATATGTCTGAAGTGCGTCCTGGTGCAACGATCCAATTTCGTCCGGACGGATTCGTCCATCAGACGTATTGGACTCTGCCTGTGCGCGCGCACACCGACGATGAACAGACGACGATCGAGACGGTCCATGCATTGCTCCACAACGCAGTGCAAAAACAGCTGGTCAGTGATGTCCCGCTCGGTTGCCTGCTCTCCGGTGGTCTGGATTCGAGTGCGATCGCCCAGATCGCCTCCGCACACACACCGATCGACACGTTTTCCGTCTCCTACGTCGGGGACGATGCCACGCACGGCGATGCGCCGTTCATCGCGCTCATGGCCGCACACATCCACAGCACGCATACTTCCACCACCGTATCGAGTGCACAGTTGTTTGATGCACTCATTCCAGCACTATACGCCCGCGATGTACCCGGGATGGCCGACATTGATGCTTCGCTTTACGCGTTTTGTGCGGACATCCGTACCCGCGTCACCGTCGCCCTCTCTGGCGAAGGGGCGGACGAATTGTTTGGCGGGTATCCGTGGTGTACGCGCGCGGTCCCATCAGGAGCCTACCCATGGGCACCACATCCCGGACTGCACTTGATCGCCCCCGACGTCCGACGACAGCTGCAGCTCGATGCGTACGTCCAAGCCGACGTACAGCGCGCGCACAACGAAGTAGCGTACGCTCCAGGGGAACAAGGGACACCCGCTGGCGAAGACCGTTTGCGCACACACCTAAACTTGACGCGGTTTTTACCGACGTTGCTCGAACGAAAAGACCGCATGAGCATGGCGCACGGACTCGAAGTGCGCGTGCCGTTTTGTGACCATCATCTGATCGAATACGTGTACAACGTCCCGTATGCGATGAAAGCGCAAGCTGGACCTCAAAAAGGTTTGCTCAAAAAAGCACTTGCACATACGCTTCCTGCCCCGATCATTTCCCGCCCAAAAACACCGTACCCCAAAACGCGCGATGCAACGTATGCACGCGCTGTACGCCAAGCAATGGAACACGTCCTCCATGAGCGAACTGCACCGTTATGCGCCCTGATCGACTGTGATGCGACAGCGGATCTCGTGCGCACACCGCCACATGCCGCCTCACAGCCGTGGTTTGGACAGCTCATGAGCGAGACACAACGCATCGCATACTTGTGGCAATTGCACGTGTGGCTCACGTCATATCGCGTCCGCGTCTAACCGCGCGATCAGCCGCCGCAGTGCTGCACCGCGATGACTGATGTCTGCCTTTTGCGCGCGCGTCAGCTGTGCACACGTACAGCGCAACGATGGAACGTAAAACACCGGATCATAACCGAAGCCATTTGTCCCTCGCGGATGCGCTGTCATCGCGCCGTCACACGTGCCGACGACATCGATGCATCGATGCGGCGTGCACAATGCCAGCGCACACACAAACCGTGCCCGGCTCCATACGCGCTCCCCATCCATGTCCCACGGCACACCGACCGTTGCACGCACATCGTCAACCAGTTTTTGGATATTGTCTGCATCCGTTGCCCCGACACCGGCGTAACGCGCGGAATACACCCCTGGTGCGCCCCCCAGTGCATCGACACACAGCCCCGAATCGTCTGCAAGAACGGGTACATCGACCAACTGTACGATGGCGCGCGCTTTTTGCCGCGCTATGTCTGCAAAGCGATCGCCTTCTTCGGGCACGACGACACCGACACCGATGTCACGAAGCGACACGATCTCATAGCCGTACGGTGCCATAAATGCCCGAAACTCCTTGAGTTTCCCCTCATTATGTGTCGCCAAGACGATGCGCATGCGATTGCCCTAGTCCTGCACGACGCGCAACGCGTCCCCAAGTACAGACCGCTGCACCGCACACACAGACTGTACCGCCGCCGCTGCGACAGCGAGCATTTCGTGGACGCGTGTCGCCTGCATCGGTGCGCGCTCCGCAGTACCCTGAAGCTCGATGAGCTCCCCCGCTTCTGTCATCACGATGCTAAAATCTCCCTCTGCCATGCAATCTTCCTCATACGTCATATCCAGACACAGCTCCTTTGCGATGACCCCAATGCCGACCGCACCGATCAACGAACGCAAGGGCGGTTGTGTCACGATGCGCCGCGCCATCAGACGCTCCAGCGCGAGCACCAATGCCGCGACCGCACCGACGATCGATGCCGCGCGCGTCCCCCCGTCTGCTTGCAGCACGTCACAATCAATGATGATCGACCGTTGGCCAAGTGCACGCAAATCGGTCACAGCGCGCAGCGTCCGCGCGATCAGCCGCTGGATTTCTGCGCTGCGTCCAGAAATGCGCCCACGCGTCACCTCCCGCACTGTGCGCTCATGCGTCGCGCGGGGCAGCATGCCGTATTCGGCGTGGATCCATCCGCTTTCTTTATGACGCAAAAAAGACGGCACGCGGGTTTCGACCGATGCCGTACATAAGACGTGTGTCCTTCCCCATAGGACGCGCACCGCACCTTCCGCATAAGACAGCGGATCGACGACGATGTCTAGCGAACGCATCTCATACACCGATCTTCCATCCGTACGCACGCGTTATCCACCTCGCATCGATTCATTGCCAACCATTTCGGAAAACGTACTTCTGAATGAAGGTTCGACGTGCCGCACGAAAGGGAGCTGCTGTAAGCGCGTCCGTGCATGCTGCTCGTCTGCTTCATTGACGTATACGACAGCATACATCAGTCGCTTCGAGACGTAATATACTTCTCCAATCATTTCTATTTGTTTGACCGCATGGAGATTTTTGACCCATACGATCCATGCGCTGCGCGCAATGAGCTGTGTATCGTCCATGGGATGCCCTCCTCATCGTCCGCCACTGTAGCCGTTAGCCACATCCGCAAGAGCCACCGCATCCCCCACTGCTGCATCCTCCAGTGCCACAAGACGCTGCGTCCAGCCCGTCATACGGTACTTTGATCGATGGACTGACCGCACCCGCAATCGTACGCCCCACGTCGTAGAGCAAATCCGCAAGCGTCTGCTCGGCGTGCTTCCACGCACTTACTGCATCGATGCAATCCCCTTGCCGCACAATGTCGTCAACCCGCGACAGTGCCTCGTGGTAATTGGGGTGAAAATGTCCAAATCGCTGTGCTTCTTCATACAGCATCTGTGCGTCTTGCAGCGTGCGCTGCCAACGCATCGCACGATCATCGATGTCCAGCTGCGCGCGTGCGGTGACGTACTTCTCGACTTCCGTGGACACGAGCAACGCATGTGCCAGACGATTGCTGAGCTCCCACACATCGACAAAATCAAGCACCGTCGGACGATCGATCGTCTGCACTGGTTTCATCAATGACCACACTCCCGCACCGATCATACCAAATAACGCGATGCAATGCCACCATCGCAAATCCCTATACAAAAAACAACCAGCGGACCTTCTTTGTACAAAGAAGGTCCAACATGGTCGATGGATGGACGTACTGTGCAAACGCATCCTGAATGGAAAACGTATTTAGATCGCTGTATGCGCCGAGGAAGCAAAAGCCGGTTTCGTGAAACGGATCGACGTATGGAAATACGGTGGAGCATCATAACGTCCGCACACTGGCGACACTCGTCACGACGATGCTGCGATCGACGGTACCGACGCGCGTACGCATTTCCAACACCGCAACAACAGATGGTCCATGCACAGTGACCGCAATGCTGCGCACAAAAGATTGTCCATCTCCATCGCGAACGGGGATGTCGCGGGTAATGCGCAGAGGATAATGCAGGGCGCGCACAAAAGACAATTCGTGTACGATCGGCGCGTCCGTCAGACGACTTCCGCGAAGAGGACGGTTTGTATCGTCCAAACGCAAATTCGCACGCAAATTGTCAAAAAACGCGGCCCGCCCACGCACTTCATCCCACGCAAGTGCGCCCTGCGCGAGCATGTGCTCATCGACGTACAGCGATGCTGCATGCGCAGCACGATCAAGCACGAGTTTGCCTATATGTTTCGTCGATGAAGCCATCCACAACTGCACGACGACGGCACACGTGAGCAACACAAACGGCATCCAGAGCAGTGCCATGACGAGCACATGCACCCCACCGCGCTCGCTATTCGTATGCTTCGCTTTTCCCGACGAGATCAATGCGCAACACCCCGGCTTGTCTTGATGGCGTTTTTCGCAACAGCTGCACGTACCGAATGAGCGGGGGACTTGGGTATGTGATGACAAGGCGCACGGTATTGTCTGCTTGAGACCGCAGTACTTTTTGTGTCGTACTTCCTTCAAATGACGGATACGACACCCCTCGCTCCGTCACAGCGGGATAGCCCATTTGTGCGAATCGATCTTTCGTCGTCTGGATCAACGCAGGACTGACGTATCCGATCGTCTCTGCCTCTGTTAACGCGTGATGCGCGATGTGCTGCACATCGTGGCTGTGGACCATATACACAAAAAAGGGAACGGCTGCTGCGAACAAAAAAACGAACAAGGGCACGACCAAGAGCGTCACAACGAGCGTATCTGCCCCTCCTTGTTGCGATCGTCGTGCCCTCATATGAATCCCCTTTTGAACACATTGATCCATAACCTAGGTTTTGTTGTTTTTGCAATACGCGTTTTTTTTCGATCGGATCGATGGTGTAACATACGGATGAGGATCATCGGCTGTTTCCCCTCTACTCATGGCTTACGTAGTCGTATGAACGCAACACGTCCGCTGCTTGTTGTTGGCCATCCGATACGACGCGCGTCAATCCATTTTCCCCATAAACAACCACCCAAGCGACACCAAAACAAAACACGACCAACAACAATGTGACAAGCAATTGGCTCATTATGGCGTCACCGCAGTCACGACTCCCGTCGAACTGACTTTTGCACCTGAAATCGATGTGGCGACACTTGTGCCCCGCGTATTCACTTTGTCGGCAATGCCCCCACCGACAAACAACGACGATCCGACCAACACGACCGTCAACGCCAATGCGACTGCGATGGAACTCATGTGCTTTCACCTCCTTTCCGTATGTTTCATGCAATTATGGAAATGCCTCTTTCATTTGCTGTGCTGTCGATTCACCCGCATCACGTACTGCTGGGACAATGTGCGTACCAAACGTCAACACCGCTGTCCCAACGAGCAAAACTGCCAGCACCAACGTTGTGACCAACGTACTCATCTTGCTCTCCTCCTCATACGCAGCGCCATCTATACTCCAAACCCGTGTTCGAGTTGCTCCATGACCGATACAAACCATGGATACAAAAACAACAACAAACAGATCATAAAAGGGATCATGACGGCAAGAGAAACCAACAAAGGTGCGTTTTCAATGCGCCGCTGCACGTCGGCTTCGAGCGTCGCATCGAGCGACTTGCTGTGTTCGAGCAACAGTGCGGCGATGTCCGCGCTGCGTGCCCTGCTGAGTGCCGAAAGCGCGTGGACGATCGGTACGACTTCCGGTATTCCGATGTCGCGTCGAAACGTCTCTATGGCCATGCGCTGATCGGTTGCCCACAAGACGGCAAACTGCTGTACATACGGGCGCAGCGTCTTCAATGGACGGCTTGCCCGCAACACGATGTCGCGTATGTCACACTGATCGGAAGCACATACGACCATCCGGTGCGACAATGTTCCCAGCTCAACCATGAGTTGTGTGCGGCGCGAAGCCCACCGCACGCGCTGTACGACACCGTACGCCATCGCCCCACACAACGTCGCGGCGGCGACGAACACGACGACACGCCCATCAAAAGGGACGAAACTAGAAATACCGATCGAACATAGCGCTCCACACACCGCCCCAAGCAACGATCCGACGCGGTTATTATGCGTTTGGGGAGAAAACGGCCCTCCTTTCCCCGCCAAACGGTACCGCTCCACAATCGTACGCAACACGTCCTGCGTGCGCAGCGAACGAACGGTCCATGCACCGATCATGCACATTATTCCCATATAAAACATGGTGCGCCACATCGGTCAGCGCTCCTTTCATTCAAGTCAAAACGCACGATTTCCCGAACGCAAAACGAATATCAGCGACGCCCCCATCACAATTATCGTACCGATCATGAGCATCACTCCAAACGGATCTGCAAAATACCGCGTGATGTGTGCTGGATGAACGGCGATGTTGAATACAACGGTAAATACGGCAAATCCGATCATCCCGAGCGTGCCGAGCCGGTACATCGTCATCGTCGCCAATCTTTTTTCTTCGTACTTGCGTGCCCGCTGCATGTCCGCCATAAGCTTGTGCAATGCCGGCGCGATGTCGTGTCCATACTGATGGCGCAATACGAGTACGTCGGCGATATTTTCCGCCCAATTGCTGCGCATCCTGTGGGCAAACGCAAACAATGCGTCTTCGAGTGATCCATAGAGCATGGCGCGCATTTCTAGCCTCCGCCATTCTGATTGCACGATCGGGGGCATCGCATCGGCACTCAAAGAAATCAAATCCATCACCGTCATGTCCATGCGGTACTGCCCAATGAGTGCCGATACGATCGGGATGCACGCGCGCGCATACGCATGCCGCACGCGCTGTACGCGCATGGCGACGACGACAAACGGTGCGCACGTTGCGGCAATGCCACACGCCATCGCAACAGCCATCGTTGATCCTGCTGCATATTGGCCGATGAGTGCATTGAGCCCGCGCTGGACACTCCAAGCGGTGCCGATCCCGATGCACGCTGCCGCAGCCACTACCGCCTCGACAGACCATCGACTCCCGATCATGGACAGCGCATCTTCCAAAGACCGCCAGCGAAAACGCTCCACAAACGCCCATCGGAATGGCGTGCGCTGTGCAATCGGGACAAACGCGCGGTGTAAGGCGCGCAACCGCAAAATGTGCGTCCAATGCCTGCCAAACGGAATGACCGCGCACGCCGTTCCCACAGCAAATACGACCACCCACACACTCACGACCACACCCCCAGTTCCCGATACGCCGCAGCTTGTGCCCCGCGCGCAGATACGTGTTCGCGCAGCGATGCGCTCAACGTCGCCCCCGTCCAGTTCCAACATGCGCGCGCATGGTCCCACACGACGAGCGGTGCAATGCACGGCTCGTCCGCCTCATTGACATACACTTCTGAAATTTCGGTCACGACGCGCCTCCATACCCCATCAACGAGCACACGGCGCACAAACACGACGATGTCGATCGCCCGCGCAATGCGCCGACGACACATTGCTTCGTCGTGCGCCCGCCCGTCCATCTTCATCATATCGACGATGTCCGACAGCAACGCTTGGCGGTATTTCGTATGCATCGTACCGAGCACATCGTGCCCGCGCAACGCACCTTGGATAAGCTGCGCCGCTTCCGCACCTTTGACTTCACCCACTACGATCCATTCGGGACTCATGAGGAGCATCGGGACAAACGCGCGCTCCATCGTCAACTGCGCTTCTGTACTTTCCCGCAATGCGAGGATGTTGCGCGCCCCTCGCAAACGTTCGCGAAGTGCAATCTCAAAATCCGTTTCCAGTGTCCGTATGCGCTCGTGTTCGGGAATTTCGCTTGCGAGTGCAAACAACATCGTCGTCTTGCCGGTATTTGTCCCTCCTCCAATAACAATGCTTGCATGATGCAAAACGAGCAAGCGCAGCAGCTGTGCCATCTGATCGTCGATCGTCCCGAGCGACACGAGCGCATCGAGGGAGCAGTCTTTGACAATAAAATTGCGAATATGAATACTCGGAACGTCCGAATACGGCTCGCGCGTCATGACGAGACGCGATCGGTTCCACAAATACGAATGTACGACTGGTTGCCGTTCACTAATCGGTTTTTTTCCACACAAGGAGAGCCGATCTTGGACGATACGGACGTCTTCGATGCAATCAAACGTACGCGCATGCCGTTTAGAAACACCGCCTTGTACGACGAAAATGTGCTTCCCGATCACTTGAACTTCTTCGACATCGGGTTGTTGGCGAATGTCTTCGATTGGTCCCGCACCACAAATGTTGGCAAACAAACATTCGGTCACATCGCCATGTTCGTACAATGTCGCCTCATCGACCACGATCGCACAATCATGAACGAGGGCTGCAATGCGCATTTTCATCCTCTGGACGGCAAGTGGTTCACCAAGGCCTGCGCGCATGATGTCTTCATACAAAGGCGGTTCAGTTTTTGCGCGGTCCATGAAATGATCGGAGAGCCGCTGCGCAGCTTCCTTGAGATGGACGGTCGGCGCAGACAAGGGCGCACTGCGCAGCTGCTGCACGTACGCAGACGCGACAAACGATGTGCGGATGCGCTTCATGCGGATGCTCCTTTCGATAAACCACCCATTAAGAACGATGCGAGCCCGCTGCGGCGCATTTTTTTTCCAGAAACGTGCGCCCCGCATTGTTTGCCGATTTCTTGGGCAATCGCAACCATCGCATGCGCATATGCATCGTCATCGAGTGCGCACAACGGAATACGTGCACGCTCCGCTTTTTGGCACAACGCATCGGAAATATGGGGCACTATGGCAATCAACCGTGTTCCAAGCAGCGATGCGATGCGTTCTGGATGTTCATCGTGGGGTACGACGCGGTTGAGTACGAGCTGCATCGATGCCAAATCGACACCGATCGTATTCCAAAAGCACGCAAACCATTCCCCAACGTTCCACATGTACGACCGCAGTGATTGTGTCGCGATCAGGAGGCGCACATCGGCTTCGCGCACGGCACAAATCGTCGCCGCGTTGTCTGGTACGGACGATACATCGACGATCGTGATGTCAAACGTATTTCGTGCAGTATGCAGCAACGTCTGCATCATGCTCGGAGTGACATCTCCGGCAGTGTCTCGGCGTGGCGTCCCATGCAGCACACGCACACTTTTTTTGTACGGCACACACATTTCCCACAGCATCTGAGGTGTCAACATCCCGGTATGCAGCTGGGCGCGCATGCCGATGTGCGCATAGCGATGCGCCGATTGTGGCACAAACAAAGACAACTCCGGACTTTTTAAATGCAAATCAAGCAGCCCAATGCGCAAAGACGGTTGTTGTGCAAGCGCGCACGCGATACCGATTGCCGTCGATGTCGCACCGTCGCGCGGTGCACCCCCAAGTGTCGCAACGACCGCTCCAGAACGCGTCACTTCTTGCGCGTCGTGGTCCATCAATCCCCATGCACGCCAAATTGATTGCAACGCAACGCGCTGTGACTGTACAGTATCCTCAGCATATACGACATCAATCCCCGCTTCTGCA
>JAGWXQ010000228.1 GCA_018969805.1 Paenibacillaceae bacterium
GAGCAAAATAAACTCGCAAACGATTGAAAAAATAGATGGAGACATCCGTATTGTAGCGAGCGGTGTCGTGTATATCGGAGCAGAAGTCGCAGGCGATGTCGTCATCGATGCGGCAGTCGGAACGGGAGCGGTGACACTGCAAGATGTCTCGATCGGGGGCGTGTTGCGTGTGTTTGGTGGAGGTGAGGCGGGCATCACGCTGTCCAATGTGGCAGTGCCGCGCATCGAAATTGGCCGTACACCGGATCAGACGGTGCGCATACGCAGTGATCGCAGTACACCTGTGGCGGTGCGTGCAGACGATCTGCACGTGCGTCTAGATGGGTCGTTTGCAGACGTGCGCTTCGAAGGAAACCGTGCAACGGTCGTGGCGATGCCTCAAGCAACCATTGCTGCGGTCACCGTGCCAACAAATACACAACAACCGGTACTCGATGTACAGACAGGTGCACGCGTACAAACGCTCAATGCGGACGCGTTTGTGTCCGTACGGAATCCAGAATTGATCGCATCGATTTCGAACCGATCGTTTGTCCGTGAGATGGCAAACAAAAACGGAACAGTCCGTTCGCTTGTTCCAATTGCACAGCGATCCGTTGTTGCAGGGACAGCGTTTGATGCGATCGGCTTACCGAACTCGGTCGCAGCCGTCGTAGCCTACGACGAAGTGGAGCGGACGATCGATATACCGGTACGATGGGATGCGTCTGCATATGACCCGCAGCGCGCACAAACCCAAATCATTCGAGGCGAGCTCGTATTGCAGCAGGGTATCGTGGCATCGGTGCAACCGACGGCGGCGGTTATCGTCACACCAGCACGAGCGGATGTGCAAGAACGTACATTTATCGTACGTACATCTTTTTTTGGCTCATCGTCTGTACGTACGGCTGTTGCAGTACGTACGGTATCCCGCCCCGGAGTGGACGTGTGGTTGGAGAAAATGGAAAAAACACCAAGTGCACACGTGCTGAAAGGGATTGAACATTTTGCAAGCCAATTCACAGAAACGATCCAACCACTTGTTCATACGCATTTTGGTTCTGTATCGGACATCAATTCGGACGGAAAAGTCGCGATATTTATTGGAGATATGCCAAAAGTTCCTTTGGAATATGATGGATATGTTTCACCAGAGGACTTGCGACCAAAAATGAAAAATTCGAACAAAATGGAAGTTGTGTACATGAGTTATCATTATCTTGAGCAAGCGGTACATGCAGGTGACACCACATCGGTCCCGATGCTCATAACCCATGAATACCAGCATTTGACGAACGCCAATCCTACGCGATCGATGCGCTTGATGGACGTATGGCTCGATGAAGCGCTGTCGATGGCCGCCGAGCATATGTATGCGACGACGTACGGTGGACGAGATGGACTGCAAATACACATCCATACGTGGAATGCGTCACAAATACAGCCCACAAAAAATGGACTGACCGATTGGCAACACAGCAATGAGAGCTATGCGCTCTCGTACTTGTATTTGCAATACGTACGCACGCAAGTTGAACAAAAAAGCGGAAAAAAAACAAATTTCTTTAAAGAAATCGTCGATTGGAACTACCCCGCGACACAAGCAGTAGAACGCGTATTGCAAAAATATGTCGATGCATCGCTGACATTCGATGCATCTGTTGCGAATTTTGCGGAAGCAGTGAAAAGAAAAGAGCAGTCCGGGGTGTATGGGTTTGGGGGCGAACGCTTTTTTGACGCGTTGCGATAATCAAAAAAACCGCGCCACGGCGGGATTCGAACCCGCGACGCACAGTTTAGGAAACTGTCGCTCTATCCAGCTGAGCTACGGGCGCACAAACACAACGAACATGATCGTATCATACGACCGAATGCGGACGCAATTGCGTCTGCAAATTTTTTTTTTACACAGCGGCAACGGTGTTGACAAACAATTTTACACTTTGTATAATAAAAATGTTAAGAAACAAAG
>JAGWXQ010000016.1 GCA_018969805.1 Paenibacillaceae bacterium
ATGGGCAGGTTGCCAGGAAGGGCTTGTTCATTATGCTGACAAAGATTTGTCAGACACAACCGCCTCTTGAGTGTATGAACAAACGATGGGGCGAAGTGCAACGTCTTGTCGCCCCTCATTTGCGTACGATCCGAAGCACAGATGAGCGCATTCGGTCAGGCATCGTACAATCGATTTGTGAACGTTTGAAATTACACACAGAAAAAGATTGTGCGCACTTTGGATCGTTGTTGATCACACAATCGGAAGCGCAAGTAAAGGCAGGATTTGGTCCGCCAAAACCACCACAGCGACCTGAGTTTGGTCCGCAGAATCCGCAAAATGAGAAGAATAAAGTGAAGGAATTGATTACAAAATGCCGAGAATCATTAAGCGCATTGGCAAAGAAAGAAGTGGATTTGAAAAAAAAGATGGATCCATCACAAACAAAATGGGTCAAAGAACTTCAGTTTATACAATTTAAAATTAGAGAAATAAACAAAATATGTCAAAAATACGCGCATGCTGTGCATTCAGACGAAATGCCCAAGTCAGTGAACATCAATCAAGTACAGGGTGACATCAACCGCGTGAATCATCTATTGAACGCACAGCAGCAAGTGATCGTGCCTAGGCAGTCGCACGAAATCGTTCGATTTAGAAGAAGTAAACAGTAATGATGTTTGTTGCATCTTGATACGCATCCATATTTCAATACATCGATCTGATCAAGAAAAACCGTCTATTGCGATCCAGCAAAAGGCAGCGCTCTGAATCGATGTGTTCAATAGGGAATGAGTATGACCGTATCGAGATGAGCAATATGTGCAACAAATTCGAATGCGTGGATAGTGTTTAAAAACAAAGGAGAGCGTGACGATGATCAAAGCAGCGCAGCACGTATGCATTTGTGTCGTGATTGTCGGTGGATTGGTTTATGCACCGACATCGCGGGCACAGATCAATGAGGAAAATCCTGGGGTTGCGGTCGCAAAAGGGCTGTTCGACGTCGTTGTCACGCTTTGGGGTGCAGCGCGTGCGGCGGTAGAGCACGTTATTGACTGTGCACAATTTCCAGGTGCATGCAATCATATGGTCGATCCGGAACATGCCCAAAGTGTCAATCAGTTTTTGGTTCCATTCCTTGCAAAAAAAACGTGTATGAACGTGGACGCAACCGATCACTGCATGTCTCAACTTGGGCAGGACATTATTGCGCGCGTGCAATCGGCCATACTGTTCTCGATGACGAACACACAAAGAACGATGTACAGTACATGTACAAAGAGCGATCAAGTAAAGAGCAGAGGAAAAAACCATTTTGCACAACAGTTAGAATTGATCAATCATTGTGTCAAAAAGGCAAGAAAATTGGATCGTGTGCGGACACTGTTGTTACAACACCCCCAATCGAACCCGCCGTCATTGCTCTTGATATTGGCGTTGTGCAAAAACAATCCGAATAAAATGAAGTGCATAAAACAATATGTTGCGCAGGAAAACGGTACAATAATCAATCAAGCGGTGAACCAGATGTGCGTATCCGATCCGAATATGAGTGGGCGTTGTACAAGTACGCAAAAACAAGCGGTACGAGCGCACAACAATGAACATCGAAAACAGATCATCAAACAATTTGAGCAGGCAAAAACGGAACTCACAAACATATGTGCGGCACAAATTGCCTCTATTCATGAGGAAATCAAGGAAGAAGAGCGCTATCGGAGTGCGCATATTCAAGCAAAACGAATGTTGGGCTCCAAAAAAATTGTGGAACACGCACAGTATGCATCGTGGATTAACCAGAGAAACAATCGGATAAATGATCTTGAACGTGCGTATCACTCCGTCGTACTTCTTTGTGAACTTTTGGCACAATGGGAGTTTTTGTACCCTTTCCTTCTTGGTGCGATGCCGAATGAAAAAATTGTTGCGTTGACGAAAAAGACAAAAGAGGTTCGTGCAGCAGTAATCAACCAATCGGGGTCGAACGACATCATTCGTATTCGGAGAAAATAAATGTTTTGTAAGCAACAAAGCGCATGTCTGGAAGATGATCCGGACATGCGCTTTGTTGCTGTGATCGACAAAATGACCAAATGGATCGTATACGCATCCGTATTTCAAGCGATCTATCCGTTTCACAAAACCGCCTTTTGCGATCAAGCAAAAGGCATCCCTCTGGATCGATGTGTTCAATCAGGAATGCGTATTATGTTCTTGTGCGCACATGCCGATAGAAGAGGGAGTGGGTTGCCATAGGCAAGGGAGGAACTGGGCGTATGGAAAAATCAACATTTATTGGACTGGCTCTAGGATTTATTGCGATTATTGTCGGTATGTTGTTTAAAGGGGCAAGCTTGTCATCGCTCGTGAATCCTGCGGCGTATTTGATCATTTTTGTCGGAACAGCCGCGTCGTTATTTATTGCGTTTCCGATGAATGAGATCAGCAAATTTCCAAAATTAATGAAAATTGCGTTATTTGGTCAGCAACGCATCGCAAAAATTGAAGTGATGCGGTTGTTTGTTGAGTGGGCGGCCATTACCCGTCGTGAAGGGTTGTTGGCACTTGAAGGGAAAATTGATGAAGTGACGGAACCGTTTTTAAAAAACGGATTGCGATTGATTATCGACGGAAACGATCACGATTTTGTATCGGACGTACTTTCTGAGGAAATTCATTTGACAGAAGAGCGACACAAAATGGGGGCACTCGTTTTTGCGCAAGCGGGGACGTATGCGCCGACGTTGGGTGTACTGGGTGCGGTCATTGGATTGGTTGCAGCACTAGGAAATTTATCGGATATAGAAAAACTCGGACACTCCATTGCAGCAGCGTTTATCGCAACGTTGCTCGGCATTTTTTCGGGGTACGTCCTGTGGCACCCGATCGCAAACAAGCTTAAGCGCATTTCAAAACAAGAAATGGAAACAAAGACGATGATGACGGAAGGAATTTTGGGCATTCAAGCAGGCTTATCTGCGATCGCCTTGGGGCAAAAACTCGCGGTGTTTTTAACACCTCAAGAGCGAACATTGTTTGAGCAAGAAGGCGGGGGTGCAGGGTGAGATGGGCAAAAAACACAAGCACGACCACGAAGAACATTTAGATGAGAGTTGGCTAATCCCATACGCGGACTTGCTGACGCTGCTTCTGGCGTTGTTTATCGTCTTGTTTGCGTCGAGTCAAGTCGATCAAAAAAAGTTTGATCAAGTGCGGTTGTCGTTGCGATCGGCACTTGATGGGGGTACGAGTTTTTTTGAGAATATGAATCCGATTTCCTCCGATTCGGACATCAACAAGTCGATTCGCTCCCAAAAAACGACTGGTCCAGACGGACGGGATGTGGACCGCAGCCAAGCTGAGAAAAAAGAACAAAAAATAAAAAAAGAAACAGAACAGCTGCAGCAGTTGAAAGAGAAGCTCGACATGTACATTGCGAAAAACAAATTGAATGCCGAACTCAAAACGGTGCTTGATCGGCAGCAACTCAAAATTGTGATTAGCGATACGACATTATTTGCATCCGGTTCGGCGACACTCAAACAAGAGTCGCGCAGCATTGCTGCGTCAATCAGTACGATGTTGGAACAGTACAAACAGTTTGATGTTGTCGTCGGTGGCCATACAGACAATCGTCCCATAAATACGGCGCAGTTTTCATCCAATTTCCATTTGAGTGCTGCGCGCGCGCTCAATTTTATGATGGTCATTTTAGAAAATAAAAACGTAGGAGAAAATCGATTTTGGAGTGCGGGATACGGGGAATACGAGCCTGTCGCTACAAACGATACC
Organism: Paenibacillaceae bacterium; assembly: GCA_018969805.1. GTDB lineage: Bacteria > Bacillota > Bacilli > Paenibacillales > YIM-B00363 > REEB470. Next base: position 3,778 of record JAGWXQ010000016.1, read on the forward strand.
GATTCTGGACGTGCGCGCAACCGCAGGGTTGAAGTGTCGATCGTTCGTACAGTACAATAACCGTGTTCGCTTGAGCATATGACCAGAAGGAGTGCACACCGATGAAATCGTATCGCATATTGTTGTACTACCAATATGTACGCATTGAAGACCACGTTGCATTGGCGCAAGAGCATTTGGAACTGTGCAAACGCATTGGGTTAAAGGGGCGCATTTTGATCGCTCCAGAGGGCATCAACGGTACGGTGTCCGGAACCGTAGAGCAGACGCAGGAGTATGAGGAGTATATGCGCACGCATGCGCTATTTTCCAATATCGTATTCAAGCGCGACGAAGCCGAGAGCCATGCATTTCAGAAAATGTTTGTACGGCCACGCAATGAGCTCGTCACGATGAAGCTCGACGACGATATCGATCCGACCGTGTGCAGTGGGAAGCGATTGCGCCCAAAACAGTTTTTTGATGCCATGCATGAAGAAGATGTGCTCATCATTGACGGGCGAAACGACTATGAATACGATGTCGGTCATTTTCGTGGGGCACTGCGTCCTGCGGTGTCTTCATTCCGAGAGTTCCCTCAATGGATACGCGACAATCTCACCCCGTATAAAGACAAAAAAATACTCACGTATTGCACAGGGGGCATCCGATGCGAAAAACTTTCTGGTTTTTTGATCAGGGAAGGCTTTCGCGATGTCAGCCAGCTTGACGGCGGGATCGTCACGTACGGACAAGATAAAGACGTGCGTGGTCGTCTTTTTGATGGACAATGCTACGTATTTGACGAGCGCATCACGGTTCCGATCAACCACACCGCACAACGTACGATCGTCGGACGATGCCATCACTGTGGTGATCCGACCGAACGCTACATCAATTGTACGTATGACTTTTGCCACCACCACCACTTGATTTGTGCATCGTGCGAACAAGAGCAGGAAGGGTACTGTTCCCAAACGTGCCGCGATGCGGACATCGAGCTCCAGGCATCACGACACAATTAGGGTACTGGATAGTATGGAGAGATCATCACATAGACGAGGACACCGGTCGCACTCACGTAGAGCCACAGCGGCATCGTCCAACGGGCAATGCGGCGATGACGCTCGTGCTGTCCGGTCATCCCCCACAAAGCAGTAAACAGTGCCATCGGGACGATCACAATGGCAAGCAAAATGTGGGAAATCAGCACAGAAAAATACACGGCGCGCATGAACCCTTCTCCACCGTACGGTGTCGATTGTGTCGCATAGTGGTACGTGACGTAGGAGATCAAAAACAACGTCGTCGTCACAAATGCACCACCGATGCTGCGTCTGTGGTATACGACGTTTTTTTTGCGAATAAACCAATACGCGCAGAGCAACAGCACAAACGTGCAGCTATTGAGAAACGCATTGAGCGTCGGCAACCAAAGCACGTCGATGTGGTCCATATGGGACGCTTTGGGTAAAAAAAACAGTGCTGCGACGAGCGCATTAATGACGATCGATACAGTGACGACGGCAGCAGTATACGATTGTTGTTTGTTCCCCATCGTGCACACTCCCAAACAGTTTTTTCAAGTATACCCGAAAGGGATCGATGTGTGCAAACGGCTTTGTTTGTGTTGCCGCATGCGCATCGGCAATATCACGATTGATCCGTTTCACAAAATCGCTTATTGCTTCCTCAACAAAAGCCACACCCCGTATCGATGAATTCAATAACGGATGCGTATTATGGTATACTGTGGTAAGAAGGCACAGTAGGAGGGAAGTAGGCAACATGTCCGCTTTTGAGGGAGTCATATTGGGCATTATTCAGGGATTGACAGAGTTTTTGCCCATCAGCAGTACAGGGCATTTGTTGCTCGGACGATGGATGATCGGATTGCAAGAGGCGGGACTGTTTTTGGATACAATGTTGCACGTCGGGACGCTGTTTGCGGTTATGGTGTATTATCGTACGGAGCTGTGGGCGATTGTGCGCAAACCGCTGTGCAAATTAAGCGGACTGCTGCTTGTGGGGACGATTCCAGCGGTCATTGTTGGATTTGCGTTCGAGTCTTTTTTCGATGAATTGGCAAAAAGTGGGGCGACGGTCGGTTGGGAGTTTCTCGTTACGGGACTGTTTTTGTGGTGGGCAGAGACGCTGCGCGCAGGAAAGAAACGGATGGACGACATCAACGTTGCGGATGCGCTCGTCATTGGTAGTTTTCAAGCAGCCGCGATCTTTCCCGCAATATCCCGATCGGGGCTGACGATCGTCGGGGCACTCGTGCGCAAGCTTGACCGTGAAACGGCCGCACATTTTTCGTTTTTGTTGTCTATTCCCGCGATTGCTGGTGCGATTGTGCTCCAAATGAGCCACCTCGTGCGTGGGGACGTACAGACGGCTGTGCCCTTGTCGTTGCTGATCGGAGGAACGATCGCGTCGGCTGTGGCGGGGTATATCGCAGTGCGGTGGATGATCGGTGTGATGAAGCGGGGATCGTTGCGCATATTTGCGATCTATGTGTGGATACTCGGGGCAGTCATTTTGGGCGCACAAGCGATGGGGAGGTGGTAGCATTGCGCAGCCAAAGACAAGGAAGACGACACGGACGCACCACGCCGCCGCGTGCCCCTGCACACGCAGCGCCTCCTGTTGTACGGAAGACGCACGCACCGTCTGCGTTTTGGTGGACAAAGCAAAAATCCAAACGCAACGGGGAGTGGATGGACATCTCGTTGCCCGAACATCTTGCCCATGAACGTCCGCACGCGCTGCTCACCGGCATGCCGTCGTCGTTTGTGCGCAGGCTCATCCACGCGCGCGGCATCGAAAAAAAGGGGTCATTGTTGCGGTGTAAACTGTTTGCACACGAGCAGGCGACAGAGCAACAACAATTTCATCCATTTCAAGTGCTGTACGAAGACGACTTTTTGCTTATCATCAACAAACCCGCAGGTCTCGATGTCCATCCAAATACCAAAGAGCAGACGGATACGCTTGCCAATGCCGTTGCCGCCTACTATGCGTATGCTCATCAACATTGCCGTGTACGGCACATGCACAGACTGGACAAATATACGACCGGCGTGATCGTGTACGCCAAAAACGAATGGGCACACGTCGTCCTTGACGAAGCGATGCGCAATAGGCATATTCGGCGGTCTTATGTATGCATCACAGAAGGAATTCCTGAACGTCCATCTGGGACGATCGACGCGCCGATCGGATCCGACCGACACCATCCGACACGAAGGCGCGTCAGTAATACGGGCGAGCGTGCTGTGACCCGGTACGCGATCGCCGAAACGTATGTGCGCCACGCCCTCGTCCGTGTCTCACTTGAGACCGGCAGGACGCATCAAATACGTGTGCATATGGCGCATATCGGGCACCCGATTGCAGGGGATGGAATGTATGGCGGGCATCGCGACGTCGTTCCTGAGCAAGCACTGCACGCGGAGCGCGTGGAGTTGTTGCATCCGTGGACGCGGGCAAAGCTCGTCGTCACCGCACCGCTACCGGATGCGTTTGCCATCGCACGGGCGCAATTGCGCCGTCAGTCGCATTAAATAGGGGGGATCATTGATGGTGTACGACGTGCCGATTCAGACGATCGACGGGCAGCAGACGACGCTTGCTGCATATGCTGGAAACGTATTGCTGATTGTCAATACAGCAAGCAAATGCGGATTTACGCCACAATACGAAGGATTGCAGCGGTTGTACGACACGTATCGTGCGCAAGGGTTTTTTGTTTTGGGGTTTCCGTGCAACCAGTTTGGTGCACAGGAGCCAGGTACAGAAGAAGAGATTGCAGCATTTTGTTCGACGCACTACAATGTCACGTTTCCGATGTTTGCCAAAATTGATGTCAACGGGCAACATACCCACCCTTTGTATGGGGCACTCAAACAAGCGGCACCTGGCCTGCTTGGATCGCAGGCGATCAAATGGAACTTTACAAAGTTTTTGATCGATCGCTCAGGAACACAAGTAAAACGGTACGCCCCGACGCATAGCCCAGCAGATTTGGAACAAGATATCCAAGCACTGTTGTCGTGATACAGACGGGTCAAAAAAAATCGAACAATCCGAGCCACTGAATCCCCAAAAAACTGACGACGGTTGCCGTCACAAAATACGCTATAGCGAGTACGAGCAACGTATGCCCGTACACGATGAGCAGTCCGTCTTTGCGCAAAATGCCAAACGACAGCATCACAATGCCGTACGCGGGGATAAAGTTGGAAAAAGGCAAGGGAAGTGGCAAAAACAAACACAGTGCGTTGGCGATGATGCCGCTTAAATGCACGATCCGTGCCCCGTGGGACGTCGTGAAGTGACGGAAGCGGGGCTTTGACCATGATTCGATTTTGGCCAGCAATTTGGCCGCAAATAAGGCGATTGTTTGTATGTGCGATTGTTTGATGCGCCGATTACCGAGAAAAGCGGGTAGTGGGATGCGTTTGTTGATTATTAGGCTGATCGCCAAAACGACAATGACGACACCCAACGGCGTGCTTAATCCGGGTATCGAGACGGGGAGCAAAAACGGAAGCGTCAGCATCATCATTGCGATCAGGAGCCCGTCTTCTTCTAAGCAATCGATCAAGTTGTCGATCGTGCGGCCGTCTTCTGGAGTCGTATCTGCGATATGGCGCATTTTCATGGCGGCCCCAACGGGCGTGTCGTCGTCCAAGAGGCAGTCTCCTTCCTCCGTGCGAGAAGTGCTCATACGCATCCCCTATTGAAAACATATATGCAGGGGGCGGTGTTTTGCGTGATCGCAAAAAGCGTTTTTGTGCAACGGATCGATGGTTTGCAATACAAATGGGGATTACTAGAGAGTATAACGGATGGGGTGTCGTGCACACAAGGTACGGTGGAAAAACCACCCTGCGTTCATGGACACAGGGTGGTTTTTGCTGTGCAAACGGTTATTTTGGGTACGAGCTTTTGAGCGATACGATGCGATGGTAGATCGTCTGATCGGGCACTTTTGCATCACGGATAAAGAAACCATGGCGCAACAATTGGAATCGGGTGTCGATCGGAGCATCCGCCATCGCATGTTCGACATACCCTTGAGTGGACGTGCGTGACGTAGGCAATACGCGTACGTCATCGTGGTCGTCGGCGTGTTCGTCGAGTAAGTGGTCGAATAACGCAAACGTCGCGGGCATCGCATGGGACGCTTCTACCCAATGGATCGTCGCTTTGACTTTTCGGCCAGTAAAACCGCTGCCACTTTTTGTTTCCGGGTCATACGTACACAGCAATGCTGTGATCGATCCGTCGTCATCATAGACGACATCGTGGCACCGAACAAAATACGCATGCCGCAACCGCACTTCTCGTCCAATGCCCAGACGATAAAACGATGCTGGAGGATCCAACAAAAAATCGTCCCGTTCAATAAACAGCTCCCGTCCAAACGGGATGCGCCGGCTACCGAGCGACGGATTGTCGGAGTTGTATTCCCCTTCGATCCATTCGATCGTACCCTCAGGATAGTTTGTAATGATGACGCGCAACGGATCCAATACAGCCATCGTTTTCGGCGTGCGAAGCTGGAGCTGTTCGCGAACGATGTGTTCGAGCATTTTGATGTCAGCAACTCCGTTGCTTTTCGACAGCCCCGTCTGTTTGACGAAGGAGACGATCGCTTCCGGAGGAATGCCACGACGGCGCATCCCCGACAACGTCGGCAACCGCGGGTCGTCCCAGCCATCGACTTCCTGCGATTGGACGATCGCGCGCAGTTTGCGTTTGCTCATGACGGTGTGGGTTACGTTGAGCCGCCCAAACTCGATTTGTTTTGGGACGTGGGGCATTTCGCACGACCGAACGACCCAATCGTAAAACGGCCTTTGGTCTTCAAACTCGACCGTGCACAGTGAGTGCGTAATGCCTTCCAAGGCATCTTCCAACGGATGGGCAAACGCGTACATCGGGTAGATGCACCATTGTGTGCCGGTTTGGTGGTGCGCTTCATGGGCGATGCGGTATAAGACGGGATCGCGCATATTGATGTTTGGTGCACGCATATCAATGCGAGCACGCAGTACTTTTGCGCCATCGGCAAACGCACCCGCGCGCATAGCAGAAAACAAAGCGATGTTTTCTTCCACCGTTCGGTTGCGGTAGGGGCTGTCGATGCCCGGTTCGCTTAGTGTGCCACGCTGTGCGCGGATTTGTTCGGCGGTGCAGTCATCGACGTACGCAAGTCCTTTGCGAATCAACACGAGGGCACAGTCGTACATATGTTCAAAATACTCGGAGGCATAATGCAAACGTTCCCAACGATAACCCAGCCATTGTACATCTTCGATCATCGACTGCACAAAAATGGCATCTTCTGCACGGGGGTTTGTGTCGTCGAAGCGCAAATGCGTTGTGCCCCCGAATTCGTCCGCGAGCTCAAAGTTCAGCACGATCGATCGTGCATGTCCGAGGTGTAAGTATCCGTTTGGCTCGGGTGGAAACCGTGTAACGATGCGGTTTGTGTGTCCTGACTGAAGATCTTGCATAACAATCGTTCGGATAAAATGGGATACGCCGTCTTGGTCTTTCAAATGACGTTCACTCCTTAAAAGAGGGCGATACGTGAAGACGATCTCATACTCATCCCCTATTGAAAACATATATCCAGACGGCCGCCTTTTGCTTGATCGCAAAAGGCGTTATTGCCCGATAGGATCGATGGTTTGAAATACGGACGAGTATACGGTGTGTAGACCGTCGTATGCGACCTGAGATTGGACACAGTATACCATACGTCTTGCAATGTGTGCATCATGATGGTCCAGAGAAAAACACATCGGTCAGTGCACCAAAGCGGTAGCCGCGCGCCCGGGCGTCGTCGATGATGCGCTCTAGGGCATCACAATTGTCGCGAGAAACCGCATGCAGCAAAATGATGGCACCCGGATGGAGCTGACTCATGATTTGCAAATGGGCGATGTCTGCCCCGCGCTGATCGTCGATAAGCCAATCTTTGTATGCAACAGACCAAAAAACGGGCACATAACCGGCTTCGATCGCGGTATCGAGTACGTTTTCAGTAAACAGTCCCCGTGGGGGACGAACGAACAACATTTCGTTTTTTCCGGTCACCGCTGCCACAGCCGAACGCAATCGCTCGTATTCTTCCTTTTGCGCTTGTGCGCCGCGCGTGGTCATATCGGGATGGGACCACGAGTGGTTGCCCAGCGTATGTCCCTCGTTGGTGATGCGCTGCAGCAACATAGGTTGGTCGCGGACAAATTGCCCCGTAACAAAAAACAGCGCAGGAACTCGTTTTTTTCGCAGTGTATCCAAAATTCGCCCGGTATATCCTGCTTCGTAGCCGTTGTCAAACGTAAGATACAGCGTGGCGGGATCGGTGTGCCCGACGTACACCGTTTTATCGAGCACATGTGCAAAAGGTTCGCGTGTCAAAGAAGGGGCAATGCCGTTTTGGCTCTTAGGAAACCCCCAGCTGTACGCCCACGCCGTTGCCGGTGTACCCATCAATGCCACAATGATGCACATGACCACAATGCGCATTAGCGCCCACCGCCTTTTTTTCCGTATTGTTTGCTGCTTGCACCTCCTTTATGCGTCTTCCAATGCGGATCGACCGCTCCCCATACAAACAGCACTGCAATCGCGGCCGCGATCGTGAGAAGGGGCAGCACAAACAACATAAACTGTTCGCCAGTCATAGGGCACACCTCCGATTGATCGTACTTATGTGCGTTGCTTCTTCCCCTGCTGTTCGTGCAAAGACGCAGCGACCCCGCGCACGTAGGCCGCATCAAACAAAAATAAGCGCATGAGCAACGCCAGTGAAGGGACGAGCAACAGCAAACCCGCGACGAACGCGATAATGAGCGCCCACGCCATTTGCGGACTCGTAAATGTGTCGGTAATCGTGACGTATGGGTACAAAATGTACGGCAAATGCGCTGCCCCATATCCATAAAATGCGCACGCGTATTGGATCATGACGGCAATAAATGCCCAGCCCAGCGCACGCGAGGTCGTCTTTTTTTTCCAGACGATGCCGACGGCGAAAAGAAACGCTGCAAAAGAGCACACAAACAGCCACGAAAAATCGACCATCCGCGCAAAATGCGTGGCATTGTGCGACGATATCGCAAAAAAGACGAATACACTTGCGCCAATTGTCGGACCACTCCACAACAGCGCATACGTGCGCATGAGCGCGTACGCTTTGTCGTCTCCTGCTTTGTGCGCATAGTATGTCAGAAACATCGCGGAAATATAGAGTACGGAGACGACGGACAACAAGACGACCGACCATGCATACGGGGAAAAAAACAGCGCACTCGTTAAAAAAACGAGCGTATCGCCGCGTTGTTCAATATAGCCCCCTTCAGAAATCGTAAGGACGATCGACAATGAAGCGGGAATCAGAAGGCCGCTCGCGCCGTATAAAAAAACGAAAACAGGAGCGTTTTTCGCCCATCCGACTCCGTACGAGCCAAACGCATAGTACGCCCCGCGGACAGCGATCAGACAGACGGCGATGCTGCCCGGAACGAGCAATGCAGTCCCAAAATAGTA
>JAGWXQ010000017.1 GCA_018969805.1 Paenibacillaceae bacterium
TGCCTTGGCACTTGCGCAGCGTACTGTATGTTGTGCGCCACTAGTAGAACACATAAGTACGGTGTTGGACGTCTGCATTGTGTGGGCACGGGAGCAATTGTTGATGGTGGCGGGCATCGTTCCTGCTGAAGGATATGTGTTTTCGGACGCGAAAATAACGAGCAGTGCAGTCTTGACCGGTGTCATCGCTGCGGCGCACAAAGCGCAAAAGCAACTTCGTGCACACGCCCATGCCACACTGGTGTTCGAACAATTTTTGATTTCCTGTGCACACAAGGGGGGAATTGCATCGTGGTATGCGTCTTAGGCGTTCGATTTCGAGAAGCGGGTAAGTTGCACTACTACGAAGCGAATGAAGAAGTGTATGGGGGCGTTCGTTCGGTCATTGCAGAGACGGTGCGGGGCATTGAGTATGGGCGGGTTGTGATTGGGCCAAAACATGTTGATGCGCATGATGTCGTACTGACCTCGTACGGGCTCATTCGTCCTGGAAATGAGACCGATGCACAAATTGTTTCGCAAAATAAGCAACTGGCACAGTCGGCGTATGTACGATGTGGGGAGCGCATCCGTTTTCGTGGTTTGCCGATGAAGCTCGTTGAATGTGAGTACACGTTTGACTGCCAGAGGGTCATTTTTTATTTCACTGCGGATGGGCGTGTCGATTTCCGTGAGCTGGTCAAAGATTTGGCGGCAATGTTTCGTACCCGGATCGAATTGCGTCAAATCGGTGTCCGTGATGAAGCGAAGTTGCTTGGGGGCATTGGGCCGTGCGGGCGAATTACGTGTTGCTCATCGTGGTTGGGTGATTTTGTACCGGTGTCAATCAAAATGGCCAAAGACCAAAATTTGTCGCTCAACCCGGTGAAAATATCTGGGTTGTGTGGGCGGTTGATGTGTTGTCTCAAGTACGAGCACGATCAATATGAAAGTGTGTTGGAGCAAATACCTGCGTTGGGTGAATATGTCGCCACGCCGCGTGGGGAAGCAGTCATTGTGGGCATCGACGCGATGCAGCGTACGGTGCGCGTACGATTGCAAGGATTTACAGAACATACGGTGTTTCCAGTAGAAGAAGTCATCGCGATCGATCCGGAAAAAATGCCTGTCGCACCGTAGAAAAGGGGGTGACACCGAGATGAATCGCCTCTCACCGATGTGGCATGCTGCGGGAGTGCAACAGACGATGCGCGAAATGGGCGAGACGATCGGTGTCCTGCAACAGCAAGTGCAGGTGCTTCTTGAAGAAAGCGAGCGATTGCGCAAAGAAAATGAGCAATTGCGAGAGTTGTTGCATCGTGCAGGACACCATCCCAGTTTGCAACACCACGATCATTTGCTTACATTGTATCATGAAGGATTTCATATATGTACGGTCAATTATGGGCAGGTACGTGCGGAAGAACATTGTTTATTTTGTCTCGCGTTTACCAACAAAATGACCCATCGAGAGGAACCGTAACCGATGGACAGGAACCCAGTCGAGCGGATCGGAACGCTGTATATTGTTGCTACTCCGATTGGAAATTTGGAAGATATGTCCTATCGTGCAGTGCGTACGTTGCGCGAAGTCGATGTGATCGCGGCGGAAGATACGCGGCATACGCGCATTTTGCTTGCGCACTATGAAATCGGGACGCCGATGTGCGCGCATCATGCGCACAACGAACAAGAACATACACCGCAGCTCATCGCGCGCATGTGTGCGGGGCAAGACGTCGCACTTGTCAGCGATGCGGGTACGCCGCTCGTGAGCGATCCGGGTTCTGGACTGATCGCGGAAGCGATTCGATACGGCATTGCCGTAGTGCCCATACCCGGACCGGTGGCGGCGGTCGCAGCGTGGGTCGCCTCCGGCATCCATTCCCAAGCGTGCACGATGCACGGTTTTTTGCCCCGAACACAAAAAAAAGCACGTGCATACGTCCGACAGTATGCACACGATCGTGCCAGCGCCGTCTTTTATGAAGCGCCCCATCGGCTCGTTCAGACGATAGCGCTCCTTATTTCGGAGTGGGGTGGGGGGCGTCGTGCGGTCGTAGCGCGGGAAATGACAAAGCGGCATGAGCAATTTATACGCGGGACGCTCGATTCGTGCATGGAATGGGCGCAGTGCGCACCCGTTCGCGGAGAATGTGCGCTCGTAGTGGAGGGAATGTGCGAAGACGATTGCGACGCATGGTGGGAAGCGCTTTCAATAAACGAACACGTCGCCGTTTATGAGCGTGCTGGACATACGCACAAAGAAGCGATGCGTCTTGTCGCAGTCGATCGAAAGCAGCGGCGTCGTGACGTTTATGCACACATGCACGCCCCATCTGCGCATCCACCGCAAGGGTGAATGGTAAATGGGGCGGGATGCGTTTAACCGATTTCACTCGTGCAATCTGTGCACACAATCTTTCCTTTGAAGTACGTCGTGTTGTCGGCATTGCCACAAAAAATGCAGGCGGGCTCATACTTCTTGAGCATGATGCGTTCTCCATCCACAAAAATTTCGAGCGCATCTTTCTCGCTGATCGCTAACGTGCGGCGCAGCTCAATAGGGATGACGACCCTCCCCAGCTCATCTACTTTGCGAACAATGCCGGTCGATTTCATCATGATGTCCTGTACTCCTCTCATAGGAAGATGGATATTGTCACTGCACTTGCTGCCAAACCGAAGTGCGTAACGCTTTGTGACCTAAGAATACCATCCATTTCCATATTAGTCAATAATTTTTGGCGCGCTCGTATTTCCATGCGGTACACTTGCGTTCGTATTGCCGATGTGCATTCCAGAGAGGCGGTCGTGTTGCATGTCCAAACCGTTCGAAGAAAGGGTGTTTCGCGATCCCGTGCACAAGTATGTCACTGTGCAGCATCCGCTCATTTGGAAACTGATCGGAACGCGAGAAATGCAACGATTAAGGCGCATTCGACAATTGGGGACGGGGTATGTCACATTTCATGGAGCGGAGCACAGTCGGTTTGCGCACGCATTGGGGACGTATGAAATAACGCGCCAACTTGTGTCGCGATTTGGAAGAGAAGACGATGGACATTGGTCACGAGAAGACGACTTGATCAGCATGTGTGCGGCGTTGCTGCACGATGTCGGGCATGCGCCGTTTTCGCATTCGATTGAGTCGGTGTTTGGTGAGCAGCATGAGCATCGGTCGGTTCGCATGATTACAGAGTATTCTGAAATTGAGCGCGTATTGCACGATGTCGATCCCGCGTTGCCAAGTCTGGTCGCACGCGTATTGCAAAAAACGCATCCGAAGCGCATTGTGTCTTCGCTCATTTCCAGTCAGCTGGATGCCGATCGAATGGATTACTTGTTGCGGGACGCGTATATGACGGGCGTGAGCTATGGGGCGTTTGATTTGGAGCGCATGCTGCGTGTGATTCGCCCGTTTGAAGGGCGGATCGTCGTCACACATTCGGGTAAGCATGCGGCGGAGCATTATTTGCTTGCCCGGTACCAAATGCATTGGCAAGTATACTTTCATCCGGTGACGCGTAGTGCCGAATTTGTGTTGCGAAGCATTTTTTTGCGTGCACAGCATTTGTGGCAGCAATCGTACCGCTTTGCGCACGTACCTAAAGGGCTACACGCGCTGTTTTCTGGATCAATGGACAACGAGTCATTTTTTCGATTGGACGATGCGATCGTACAGGCTGCGTTTGATGCGTGGCGCGACGAGCGCGATCCGGTGTTGGCGGATTTGTGCCGGCGGTTTTTGGATCGGCATTTGTTGGATTATGAATGGATGCAAGCGTACGACGAACAGCACGTCCAATGGCGGCGCGATCAGGTTGCAAAGGCAGGGTACGATCCAAGCTACTATGTGCATATCGATGCACCGATGGATTGGTCGTATGCAATGAACGACGACGCGCGAGGGGATTCGCCCTTGTATGTATGGACACCAGAGGGTGCGTTGCACGAAATGAGTACACAGTCCGCGATCGTCCGCGCAATTCAAGGGGAACAACGCGGAGCGCTTAGGCTGTATGCGCCCAGATTGTAGGCAATCAACGAAGAACAGAAGGGGTGGTACGATGTGGACAGATACACATGCGCATCTGGATCACGACCAGTATGCATTGGATCGCGATGCGGTAATCGATCGCGCGTGGAACAATGACGTGCATCGGGTAATCAATGTCGGATTTGATCGCGCGACGATTGAGGCGACGATGCGGTTGGTCGAGGCGTACGATTGGATCGATGCCGCTATTGGATGGCATCCACTTGAGGTGCATACGGTGGGTGAGGAACATATGGATTGGATTGCCCAGCTCGTGCGCACATGCGGGCGCATCGTCGCCATTGGGGAGATCGGACTGGATTATTCGCGTCCAGATGCGCCTAAAGCACTGCAACAGCAATGGTTCCGGACGCAGATCGCGCTTGCGCGGCAACTTCGTGTCCCGATCGTTATACACAATCGCGACGCCCATGCCGATACAATCCACATCATGGAACAATGCCATGCATATGATGTCGGAGGCGTGATGCACTGTTTTGGGGGAAGCTGGGAGATGGCACGCATATGCATCGAGATGGGGTTTTCGCTCTCCTTTGGCGGACCGATTACGTACAAAAACGCCAAAACACCAAAGGAAGTGCTTGCGCGCCTGCCTGAAGACCGCTGGATGCTCGAAACCGATGCGCCGTATCTTGCGCCGCACCCTTTTCGGGGGACGCGCAATGAAAGTGCGCACATCGCGATCATCGGGGAGGCGGCCGCCACACTTCGGGGCGTGGATGTCCCAACTGCTGCGCGCATTGCAACGCAAAATGCACATCGGGTATTGCCACGCCGGACGGTGTAGTGTGTGCGCAGGATGGAAATGCTGGAAGATGCCGATGTCCTATAGGACGTAAGCGAAAATGGTGCGGCGATCGTTCGCGTAGGAGGTGGTTGTTTGCGCCGGATGAAATGGGGGGCGATCGCGGTTGTGATCAGCGGGATCGTATTTAGTGTCGTCGGGTGGAGCAAACAAGAACTAAAGCAAGCCACGATCATACTCGGCCACGAAGTGCGGCACGTGCATACGAGGGCACATACGGTGCGTGCATTGTTTGCAGAAGTCGGTGTGGACTTATTACCGACGGACCATTCGAGCAAGCGACTGCACGAACACCTGCGGGATCGCGACACGATTGTCATCACGAGAAACTTTCCGGTCGTTTTGCGCATTGGGGAAGAGGAACGATTGGTGTACGTTTCCACAGCGCGGGTGCGCGATGTCCTCAAACAGTACAACGTTTTGCTTGGTCCAAAAGACCGCATTGCACAACCACTTGCCGCGATCGTCGATCCGTATGATACGATCGACATCGTACGCGTGCGCACGGTGGCAAAGACAAAGCGGACTACCCGTGCGTACGACACACGGCGTGTGTATGACAAAACGATACCTGAAGGACGAGAGACGATTGTCCAAGAAGGGCGCGAAGGGGTCGTCATGACGACGACGCTGGATTGGTATGAAAACGAACGATACGTCCGTACGACACCGCTTTCGTCTTCTGTCGTCCGGAAAGAGCGCGACCGCATCGTGGCGATCGGTACGAAGCGTCCCGAACCGAAGGCTGCCCCACGTGTCACGCTCGCGGGGGCGGTGTCCGAAGCCCGGGAACATACTGTCGTCATCGCTGGGGTGCGTGTGCCGATTGTCGATGTGTTGTCAGGCGTGTCGCTCAGTGCATACACCGCCGACGAACAATCGACGGGAAAAACACCAGAACATCCCGCGTACGGAATTACGAAGTCCGGCACACGTGTCCGCGAAGGGCGCACGATTGCAGTCGATCCCGATGTAATCCCACTCGGTTGGTGGGTGTATATTGACGGGATTGGGTTGCGCCGTGCAGAAGATACGGGAACGCACATTGAAGGCAGCGACATCGATGTGTTTGTGCGCCGTGATGACGAAGCGGTTCAATTTGGAAGAAAAAACGGAAGAAAAGTGTACGTTATAGGACCGAATTTGCCAAAACGGTTAGAAGGAAAAACACCATAAGAAAAGAGGCCGTCTGTGAAGCCAGTCATTCGGGAAGTCATCGTCGTAGAAGGAAAGTGTGATACGACAGCCATTCATCGCGCTTGCGTGGCAGAGACGATCGAAACAGGGGGATCGGCTTTGCACGAGGGGACGCTCGCGCGTATTCGGTTTGCACAAATGCGCCGTGGGGTTATCGTGTGCACCGATCCTGATTGTGCGGGAGAGCGCTTGCGGAGAAAAATTGACCGCGCTGTTCCGGGTTGTTTGCATGCATTCGTACAGAGAAAAGACGCTGCGCTGGACGGGACACGAATCGGTATCGAATACGCCACTCCGGAGGCGATCGTGCACGCACTGTCACGGGTGTACAAAGCACAGAACAACGAAGAGCAGTGCGGTTCGGATGTGACGATGGAGACGATGTGGGAGCTCGGGCTTATGGGCACGGCGCGTGCAGCGCACATGCGTGAAATCGTCGGTATTCGGTTGCATATTGGACAAGCAAACGCAAAAACGTTTTTGCATCGTTGTCAACAATTTGGCATCATGGCTGTGGACATCAAAAACGCACTGGAATACCAGATGGAGGAACGGGTACATGCATGAACACCCGATCTATACGCAGACGCGCACGAAGCAGCTGCTTGCAACGTACGGCTTGCGCGCAAAAAAAAGCCTCGGTCAACATTTTATGATCGATGGAAATGTGTTGCGTGCGATGGTCGCTGCGGTGCCTCCAGAGGCGGTCGTCATTGAGATTGGGCCGGGGCTTGGTGCACTGACTGAGCAGCTGGCGCAGCGCGTCCACGCCGTCGTCGCGGTGGAAATCGATGTGCACATGGTACGCGTGTTGCAGGACGTACTTGCTCCGTATGCGCACGTGCACATCGTCCATGCTGATGTATTGCGCATACAGTGGCAGCAGCTGTATACGGAAATGATTGCGCCCTATGGAGCAGAAAGACCGGTATATGTCGTGGCAAATTTGCCGTACTATGTGACGACTCCGATTGTGCTGGCGTTGTTGCGCGATGCGGTGTTTGTGCGCACGGCGATCGTGATGATGCAAGAGGAAGTGTGCGCGCGCATGACTGCGTCCCCGTGTACAAAAGCATACGGGAGCTTATCGATTGCGATTGCATACTATGCGCATGCCCATATGATGCGTACGATACCGGCTACGGCTTTTTATCCTCCACCACACGTACAATCCGCAGTCATGAGGCTTGATCGCCGAGATATACCACCGGTCATGGTACACGATGAGCAGGTGTTGTTCGCGCTCGTGCGCGCGGCATTTGCACACAGAAGGAAGACGCTGAGCAACAACATCGCCTCGCTTTTGCCTGACCGCGATGCAAAAGCGGTGTGCGCGGAGTGGTTGCGTGCGGCAGGGATCGACGGACAGCGCCGCGGAGAGACATTGGACATTGCGCAATTTGCGGCACTTGCAAATCATGCGCCTGCTGTGCTGCGGACGGATGGCGCGATGATTTGACTTCTTGCACACAGTGCGGTATACTGTGACGCAGAAAGAGGTGGTAGATCGATGAGCAAAAACGCACTGGCAGACATCAAACGACGGCTTGACGCACACATCGGACAAAAAATTACGCTCCGAGCAAGTGGTGGTCGAAAGAAGACGATTGAGCGTATGGGCGTGCTCGAAGAGACGTACCCCTCTGTGTTTACGGTCAAGCTGGACAAAGAGCACAACACTGTGACGCGTGTGTCGTATAGTTACGCCGACGTGTTGACGGCGACGGTCGAAGTGCTCGTCATGGGCAATGGTTCTGAGGAATACATTGAGCTTCGATTTGTCGAATGATCGTTTTGGAGAAACTACAGACGTGCAAGCGCGTCTGTTTTTTTATGTGTGGGACAAACAAAATCCTTATCGCGGACAGATGTGTTGTACTGTCCGTCAAACGATGATACAATAAGTTGTCTGCGTGGATGTTTGTTTTACGCATACCCATATGGTATCCAGAGGTTTTCCTGTTGTTTGATTAAAAAAGGCGTTTTTGCCCAAACGGATTCGGATCATTAAGAGACGTACAGTAACCGAACGCCTTTGCTTATGAGCAAAAAGGCGTTCTTTGTATCGATGTTTTGCCAAATAACGACTGTGATCGATAAGGAGGTGAGAACAATGGAGCGTGTACATGAGCGGGCGTATGCGAAAATCAACTTGGCACTCGATGTGCTGGGCAAGCGGGCTGATCAGTACCACGATGTCGATATGGTCATGGTCACTGTCGATGTGTACGATGACGTCGTCTGTGCGCCGCGTGATGCGCCGGATGTCGTCGTTTCGGTGGAGGGGGCAGAGTTGCCGGAAGAAAACACCGTTGTGCAGGCGGCGCGTGTGCTGCGGCAGGCATGTTCTGTCCGCGCGGGTGCGCATATTCACGTGCACAAGCGCATCCCGATTGCGGCGGGACTGGCGGGGGGCAGTGCGGATGCGGCGGCGGTGCTGCGTGGGCTATCCCGTTTGTGGGGGCTGGACGTGTCGATGGACTGGTTGTGTGCGTTGGCAGAGCGCATCGGTTCAGATGTCCCGTTTTGTGTGCGGGGTGGGTGTGCGCGGGCGACGGGGCGGGGTGAGCGTTTGGACATGTTGCCGATGCCGCCACCGTGTGCGGTCGTGCTGTGTACGCCCCCGGTGCACGTATCGACGGCGTCGGTGTACCAAGGATGGGCACCGCGCGCATGTGCGCCCAGTGCAGCACGTGTTGCAGCAGCGGTGCGGTTCCAAGAATACCGTACGCTGTGTCGCGTGCTTGGAAATGCGTTGATGCCGATCGCAACACGCATGCACCCTGTTATTTTGGACGTTTGTGACCGGATGCGTGCGTTGGGCGCGGATGCGGTATGCATGTCGGGGAGTGGACCGAGCGTATATGCGCTTGTGCAAGAGGACACCGCACACGGTTTGGCACAAGTATTGCGTGGGATGGTTCGGGACGTGTACGTGTGCTCGTGGATTCCGGGCGTAAGCGCGTAAAGATGAGGGGGAGAGGGCTTTGACGAGTATTGTGATCCATAGTACAGAAGCACCACCGGCGGTAGGACCGTACGTGCAAGCGCGCCAAGTGGGGTCGTTGTTGTTTTTGTCAGGACAGCTTCCGTTGACCAAAGATGGGGTATTTGCCACTGGAGGAATGGAACAGCAGACGGCGCAAGTCATCGACAACATTCGCGCGATTGCGCACACTGCAGGGGCCGCGCTGACAGATGTCGTTAAAGTGACGGCGTTCTTGACCGATTTACAGCAGTTTGACGCGTACAACAGCGCGTATATCCGTGCTTTTGGAGATCACAAACCAGCAAGGACAACAATAGAAGTATCAAAATTACCAAAAGATGCACTTGTGGAAATAGAATGCATCATTGCAGTTCCGATCTCCCAATAAAGGATGAATTAGAAAAATTTGTAAATTTTAGGAGAAAGAGAAGGAAATGGGAATGACCTAGAGAATAGTATAGTCCATGACATCGAGAGCGTACTGCGCGGGACATATTATTTCTAGGGGAGATGGAAAAGCATGAGAGTTTCAGATGTACGGTTGCGCATTATCGAGACGGACAATCGCATGAAGGCGATCGCGTCGATTACGCTCGATGAAGAGTTTGTGGTGCACGACATTCGCGTAATTGATGGGATTAACGGTCTTTTTGTAGCGATGCCAAGCAAAAAAACACCCGAGGGTGAATTTCGAGACATCGCGCATCCCATCTCCTCCGCATCTCGTGAAAAAATTCAAGGGGCTGTCCTCGCGGAGTACGAACGTCAGCTTGCAACACAAGCACAGCCACATTTGGCGATGCTGGAAACGAGCGCGTAAAAAAAAAGAAGAGCATCCGAACAAGAGGATGTTCTTCTTTTTGTGCGCGCGTTTTCATCGGGACGCACTGTGTGTTGGGAGGGGATCTCTGTTCGGATGTGTCGGCGGTTCGGACGGGGGTGCTTTCTTTTTTTTTCGTTTTGCGATATCATTTTGGTGACAAAGCAATTGGAAGGATGAGGGACGTGGACGTACAAGCGATCGTGCTGGCAGCGGGTCAAGGGAAGCGCATGCGCTCGGTAGGTCCAAAAGTCATACAACCTTTGTGTGGGCAGCCGATGATTACGCACGTCGTCGATGCTGTGCGTGGGGCGGGCGTTGCGCGCATTGCCGCCATCGTCGGGCATGAAGCGGAGCGCGTCCAAGCCGTGCTCGATCATGCGATCGAACCAATCGTCCAAAGTGTCCGTGCGGGTACGGGGCATGCGGTATTGCAGGCAACATCATGGATGCGTGGACATGCGCGCGACACGCTGATCGTTTGTGGCGATACCCCACTTCTGACTGCGCACACACTGCAGCATTTTGTCGCGCACCATATACAACACGGGTGCATGGCGACCGTACTTACGGCACATGTCGCGAATCCATCGGGGATGGGGCGCATCGCCCGCAGTAATGGGATCCTTACCGCCATTGTGGAAGATCGGGATTGCTCCGAAGCACAGCGGGAATTGCGTGAAGTGAATGCTGGTGTGTACGTATTCAATACGGCGTTGTTGCTCGATGCGCTCCCACAGTTGCATACGTCCAATGCCCAAGGGGAGTATTACTTGACGGACGTTGTCGGATTGCTCGCGCAAGCGGGGCACCGCATCGATGGCGTATGCGTACAAGATGCGACGGAAGCACTCGGGGTCAACGACTGGTGCGCGATGGCAGAGGCGGAGGCGGTCATGCGCGCGCGCATTGCCCAGAAGCTCATGCGCCAAGGTGTGCGCCTCATCGACCCGCAGGCGACGTACATGGACGTCCACGTCCGCATCGGTGCATATACGACGGTGTACCCAAACACGCACATTCGGGGGCGTACGGCGATCGGTGAACGCTGTATCGTCGGTCCAAATTGTTCGTTAACGGACTGTACGGTCGCAGATGATGTGCACATCCAGTACTCTGTGCTCATGGAGTGCACGGTCGGGGCGTCAAGTGCGATCGGGCCTTTTGCATACGTGCGGCCTGGGACAGTCATTGCAGACCATGTCAAAGTTGGTGATTTTGTCGAAGTCAAAAATGCGCATATCGGACCACATACAAAAGTGCCCCATCATGCGTACATCGGAGATGCGGATGTAGGGGCGGGTACAAACATCGGATGTGGGGTCATCACTGCAAATTTTAATGGAGTGAAAAAGCACCGTACGGTAATCGGGGACCGTACGTTTGTCGGAAGCAATACGACGCTCGTAGCACCAGTCACCGTCGGAAGCGATGCGATTGTCGCAGCGGGATCGACGATTACAGAAGAAGTTCCGGATCGTGCACTTGCCCTGTCGCGGCTCCAACAAACGACGAAAGCAGAGTACGCACCGGTACTTCAAGCAAAGTGGCATCAACAAGAAGCGTCCGATGGGACGCGCCATGGTGGGGGATAAGCGATGTCCAATTGTGCTACAAAATTGCGGGTGTTTACGTGCAATTCCAACCCCCAACTTGCAACAGAAATTGCAGGGTATATCGGTGTTCCGCTCGGTCGTGCGACGATCGAGCGGTTTAGTGACGGAGAAATCCAAGTGCGCATCGATGAAAGCGTCCGTGGATGTGATGTGTACGTCATCCAATCGACGTGCGCGCCAGTCAACACGCATCTGATGGAGCTGCTCGTCATGGTCGATGCGCTCAAGCGCGCCTCGGCAAAGAGCATCAACGTCGTCATTCCATATTATGGCTATGCGCGGCAAGACCGAAAAGCGCGGTCGCGCGATCCGATTACAGCGAAGCTCGTCGCGAATTTGATCGAGACTGCGGGGGCGCATCGGGTCATTGCGATGGATTTGCACGCCACGCAAATCCAGGGTTTTTTTGATATTCCTGTTGATCACTTGATCGGCATCCCAATACTTGGGGCGTATTTTAAAGAAAAACAACTCGCCGATATCGTCGTCGTCTCCCCTGATCACGGGGGTGTCGTGCGTGCCCGGAAGATGGCGGATTATTTGAAGGCACCGATGGCAATCATTGACAAACGGAGACCGATGCCCAATGTCGCCGAAGTAATGAATATTATTGGCGAAGTCAAAGGGAAGACCGCGATTGTCATTGACGACATCATCGATACTGGCGGGACGATTGAGCTCGGTGCCAATGCGCTGCACAATTTTGGAGCGAAAGAAGTATACGCATGCTGCACGCATCCAGTGCTGTCTGGACCGGCGATGCGTCGGCTTGAGTCGCCTGTTATTGC
>JAGWXQ010000229.1 GCA_018969805.1 Paenibacillaceae bacterium
TGGAAATACTTGTCAATAGCCTAATCTCCATATTCGCAAAAAAATGTATCGCGTTTCGATCAGAAAAATAAAGCAAAAATATCTTCTTATAAATAAAAACAAAGCTTATTTTTATGAAATATGTCCTCCACATGGACATTGGTTGCTTAGAGATGCGTCGTTCGTGTATGATGAAAAAAAAGGAAGAAGGATGGTGTCCGATGATGACAGTAGCCCATGAGATCGATTACGAAATTTTTGGCGATGATATGCAGTATGTGGCGATTGAGCTCGATCCGCAGGAGAGTGCGATTGCGGAGGCAGGTGTGATGATGGCGATGGATGCATCGATTCGCATGCACACTGTATTTGGCGATGGAAAGCAAGATCAAGGTTTATTGTCCAAGTTGCTCGGTGCAGGGAAGCGGTTGATTACTGGAGAGAGCTTATTTATTACTGTATTTACAAACGAAGGAGGCGGGAAGTACAAAGTATATTTTGCGGCTCCGTATCCTGGAAAAATCATCCCGTTTGATTTGCGCGCATATGGTGGGACAGTGCTCTGTCAAAAAGACGCGTTTCTTTGTGCGGCGCGCGGGGTATCGATTGGGATTGCTTTTCAGCGCAAAATTGGAGCAGGTTTGTTTGGTGGTGAAGGATTTATTATGCAAAAAATTGAAGGCGATGGAATGGCGTTTTTGCATGCGGGAGGGTCAATTCACGAGCGGACGCTCGCGCCAGGCGAAATCATCAAAATCGACACGGGTTGTCTCGTAGCGATGACACCGTCCGTAGATTATGACATTGAGATGGTGCGTGGAGTGAAGACGATGTTGTTCGGTGGCGAGGGGCTATTTTTGGCGACATTGCGCGGACCAGGAAAAGTATGGCTACAGTCTTTGCCGTTTAGTCGACTTGCCAATCGGATTTTTGCGGCATCAGGATTTGGAAAACGCAAGGAAGAAGGAAGTGTGCTCGGTTCGATCGGCAATTTGATCGATGGGGACGATTGACGGCGTGGTGTTCTGCCGATGGTGCGTTGCACCTGCGCCATATGAAGGAGACGATATGGATGGCAACTGTACTTGTGTTTGGACACCGCAATCCGGATACGGATTCGATCTGTTCGGCAATCGCATACGCGCATTTACTCAACAAAACCGGTGTTCAGGCAGAAGCGGTACGCCTTGGACACATCAATGACGAGACTGCGTATGCGTTGCGTACGTTTAAAGAGGTGGAACCGCGTTTGGTCGAGCGTGTAGCGGCAGAGACGGACGTCGTTGCGCTCGTGGACCACAATGAGTGGCAGCAAAGTGCCGAGGACATTGGGCTCGTGCGCATTTCCCGCGTCATTGATCACCACCGCGTGCACAATTTCCAGACAGAAACCCCGCTGTACTATCGTGCCGAACCACTGGGGTGTACAGCGACGATTTTGTATAAATTGTTTCGCGAGCACGAGGTACCGATCGAACCAAAGATGGCCGGTCTGATGGTATCGGCAATCGTATCGGATACGTTGTTGTTGCGTTCACCGACGTGTACCGACGAAGACCGTACGATTGCGGCACAGCTTGCCGAAATTGCCGATGTCGATATCGATCAGTATGGGTTGGCGATGCTGCGTGCGGGGACAGATGTAGGGCAAAAGACCGCAGAACAGCTGCTCGATATGGATTGTAAATCGTTTTCGATCGATGCAATGCAGGTGCGTATTGCCCAAGTAAACGTCATTTCGCCACTGGATGTACTGGATCAGCGATTGGGGATCGTGCAATGTATGGAGCAACGCATCGCATCAGAGGGTCTGGATTTGTTTTTGTTTTTGATTACAGACATTGTGCACCAAGATTCAATCGCGCTTGCTTGTGGGCCAAAAGCGCTGTTGGTTGAGCGCGCTTTTGGTGTATCGCTGCACGATCATGAAGCGAAGTTGTCTGGCATCGTATCGCGCA
>JAGWXQ010000230.1 GCA_018969805.1 Paenibacillaceae bacterium
TCTTGAAACTCATTGTGCCGCAACAAATGGGTCGCACCACCCCAATATACGCGGTCTGCACAGCCTCCTTGCGGACAAAGTGCATCGATCAACGCGATGAGCTCCATATTGTCGTGCACGTGATGGTGCCAATGCGTGCGCAACAACGAAAGCATCGCTGCACCAAGCTCATGCATCGGCACCCCACGCAACTCGTTGCTCATCATGCGCACGAGCGACTCCAACTGCAACGCATCGACCGCTGCGGGCAAACGAATGCGACGGCTTTCCACATGCCCCATGTTGGTCACGAGCAATGCGACTGCAATGTGGTCATCGACAGGGAGCCACTGTAACGATGCAAGCGTATGACGAATCGTATCAGGACCGAGTACAAACGCCGTGTACTGTGTCAGCTCTGAAAGCACCGTCGCCGCTTGCTGTACGAGCTGCTCGACTTCGGCAATGCGGTCTGAAAAAAACGCGCGTACCGTTCCCAACTCTGCCAAACCGACCGCATGGGGACGCAACAAATGATCGACGTAGTACCGATACCCTTTTTGCGATGGGATGCGCCCCGACGACGGATGGGGTTGTTCTAAATATCCAAGTGCTTCCAAATCTGCCATGTCGTTGCGAATCGTCGCCGGAGAACAATTCATATCGCTGTGCTTGGATACGCTTCGCGACCCGATGGGCTCGGCACATTGGATGAAGTCGTCGATGACTACGGTCAAAATGTACTTCTGACGCTCGGTCAACACCGCCACCACCACCCTTACAACGACTTCGTTAGCACCTCAGCGACGTGAGTGCCAACGATGCTTCGATCATACCATTTCACCCAACATGTGTCAAGCGCACCGCGCAAAGAGAACCAACTACCCAGCGGGTTGATGCCATCACGCAGGTACGTCATTGACACGTGATTCGGATTTGGATATAATGAAGGGATGCAAGGGCTTTGCACAAAAACCAAGAGATCCAATCAGGGGAGGTGCCCGTCCATGAACGCACAGCGCATCCGAATCGCACTCATCGTACTCGTCAGTGCACAACTCCTCGTCATCGGCGGTGTCACCGCGTCCTACTATGCGGCATCCGTGTACGGCAAAGAAGTCCGCATCGCAACGATACCGATCGATCCGCGCGATCTTTTTTATGGGGACTACGTCGTATTGCGGTATTCATTAAATACGTTTTCATCAAAGGATTGGCACGGAGCAGCACCTCCAAAAAAAGGGATGGCGGTGTACGCATGGTTGCGCGAAAAAGACGGTTTGTTTGAAGCATCACGTTTTTCCGACACCCCGCCCCCTGACGGCACACCCGCGTTGCGCGGACGCATCGTGCAGAAGCAATCGTGGAACGATCAAGTAGATGTCGTCTATGGGATCGAACGGTTTTACGTACCCGAAGGGACCGGTGCAGACATCGAAGCATACGCAGGACGTGCGATCGCATCTGTGCGGATCGCGCTGTGGGGGCAGTCCTACTTGGAGTCTGTGGCACCGCGTCCGTAGCACGCACAAAAAAATATGGAGGGATACGAATGGGTACACGATGGCTGCATCGCGAAGGTCCAAAATGGGTCGATGAGGGGCTCATTACGGCGCAACAACTAAATGCGTTGCAAAAAAAATATACGTCATCCATTTCCTCGAAAAAAATTCTCGTTACGATTGGCTTTCTTTGTATGGGAATTGGCATTTTGAGCATTGTTGAGGCACAATGGAATCTGATCATTCCCATCGCACGTGTGGCGATCCTGAGCACGGGTGTGCTCGCTGCATTTGGCGCGGGCATTTGGGCATACCGGCGTGGTGCGCGCGCGCTGAGCGAATCGTTTATCGTATTCGGATTGTTGCTCTTTGGCGCATCCGTCATTTTGATCAGTCAGACGTACAATTACACAGACTACAAC
>JAGWXQ010000018.1 GCA_018969805.1 Paenibacillaceae bacterium
GTTTTTGTTTCTGGATCTGTTTTTTGTGGTTCGATGTGTGCGGGCGGGACTGCGGGGGGCTCATTGGGATCGATCGTAATTTCTTCGGATTGAATCGGCAACGTCGTCGCCACAGGCTTCGGTGCATCGTCAGAAAGCCAATAATACGCCGAGAGCACGACCATCAGTCCGACCATAAATACGACCCACCACGTTTGTTTTTTTGAATTTTCTGATTTTTGTACTTTGGTCATTGTACTCCTCCTTGGGACGGATGGCGCTTGGCGGGAACGATCGCGATGCGATGGCTCGCAATGCCCAGTCCTTTGTGCAGCGCCTGATGAACGAGCGCGGATACACGTTTGTCTTCTACCCCTTCGGCGACGACGAGCACCCCGCGTACAGTCGGTCGCTGGACACGGGCAATTGCAGGTGTTGTGCCATCTTGTGCAGGTTTGGATACCGATTGTTCCGTTGTGGAGGACTGCGTCATTTGTCTCGTCGCACCTTGTTTGTCTCGCTCCTGTGTCGTCTGGCTCGTTTTGGATATGTTGCGGTCGGTCGTCACGGGCGGTGTCGATTCGACAGTCACAAGGACGTCTACGATACCGACACCGACGATTTGTTCGATCATGCGCCGGGCATCTTGTGCGACCTCATGTTCAATCACTGCAAATTGCCCTTCTTGCTGTTGTGGGGGTTGTGTACCCCACGCCGGAGCACTATTCGTGGGCACACTCGGTGGGGCAGACATGAAGCCGTTTGCGACGATGAGTGCCACACCCATGACCGCCAAAAAGAGCAACGACGTTTGCTTTGTCATCAATCGCTGGATTTTTTGCCACAACGTTTGCTGCATAGCTTACTCCCCATCATAAAAACTGGATGTGTTCGCGCGCAATGCCAAAGCGATCGGAAATCCATGCAGCGAGCACGTCCATGACGTCTTCTTTTTTGTCGAAAATGGAACCATACGAATCGGGTTGCCCGAGCGTAATCGCCACGTTCGGCAGCTGTACGTCTACCCGCGCATGGGCGTACCCGCGTTCGTGCATCGCTGCTTCAATCGATTGTGCGACGATGTCCGATGCGTGCGTCTGCGCTGTCGCAACGAGCATCGTTTGCAGCGCCTCCCCGCGCATGCGGACGTCTTGCGGAACGTCTTGCTGCGTGGCGTTTATTGAAAACGCTTTACGAAGCTCCGCGTGCACATCGACGCGCCACAGCTGCGCAAGCGGTGTCAAAAGTGCGAGGAGTACGAGCAACGACAGCACGAGCCGAACGTATTGCCGCATCGTACCTGCGGGTGCGCATACGTCGATGAGCGAGGCGAGCACGACAACGATGATGAGTTGCCACAGTCCTTCTTTCACTCCGTCCCCCTAGCGCATCATCATCCCGACGTTCGCCCCGGCGATGATCATGGCGATCGTCAGAAAACACATCAATCCGACGGCTGCGACGACGGCTGCGACCGCCATAAGACTGCCCCCGATCGCCCGCAAACCGTACAGTATCGGCGTTTGCCCAAACGGTTGGAGCACCGCTGCCGCCAAATAGTGCATCCACGCGAGCACGACGACTTTGAGTGCCGGAAACGCACACAATGTCATCAACAACACAACACCTGCGATGCCGATGCTGTTTGTTATGAGCAGTGCTCCAGAGAAGACGACATCGGTCGCATCGGACAGCACGCGTCCGACGACCGGTACCGTGCTGCTTGCAATCGTCTTTGCCGTCTTGATCGCCAGTCCGTCGCGCACACCACCACCAACGCTGTGCACGGACACGATCCCAACAAACACCGCCATAACGACGAGCAACGCACCGAGTGCGAGCGTCTGAATCGAACGCGCAAGCCACGAGAGCGAAAATCGCTCCGAACACGTCGAGACGATGTGCAGTGCCGCAGCACACGTAAGTGCGGGGAAAATGGCTTGCGATATCGCTGTGCTGACCCCATACACCGCACCGAGTGCGAGCGGATGCAGCACCGATGCCGACAATACAGACCCAAGCGACACAAGCAACGTCATCAACAGCGGCAACAGCGCGTACATCACGTGCACCATCGATGTAATCGCCTCTTGCGCCGACGACACCGCCCCGACGACGTTGTGCATGACGAGCACGGCAATGACGATATACGAAAGCGCAAATGCGACTTTGCTTACAGTCGTATGCTCAAACGCACTTTGCCATGTATGCAGCACGATCGCAAGCAAACAGAGCAAAACGATGTGCACTACCGCGCGCCCCTGTGCGACCGTCTCACCAAGGACGTACGATACGATGTGCTGCACGAAACCCGATCCTACCGACCACGGTTCAAACAGAAACGATCGCCACGTTGGCATATCGGGCACGTGCACCATCGCTTGATCCCATGCCTCGGACAGTTGCTGCCACGAAGACGATTGTGCATGCGCAATGTCTTCAAACAACGATTGCTGTAGTCCGTCGTCCATACGTCCCTCCGGAAGCGGACCCTTATCTGTTTTCAACAAGGGATGCGGTATACACTCATCCGTATCTCAACACATCGATCTGTTTTGCATTGTGATCAAGCAAAAGGCATCCATCTGGAACTCTGTTTTCACGAGCAGATTCGTATTAGGTTGCACCAAAAGGAAGAATGTGCGCGATCGTCTGTATGACCGTCGTCAAGATGGGCATCGCCATCACGAGCAACAGCACTTTTCCTGCAAGCTCGATGTGTGCAGCCATTGACGCGAGCTGGGCATCGCGCATGATGTGTGCACCGATTTCTGCGACGTACGCGATTCCGATCATTTTGATCATCGTCGTAAAAAAAATCTCATCGACACCTGCTTGTGCCGCCAGTGCCCGCACGAGCACAAAGGCATCGCGCACGTGATGAAAAATGAGCAGCAGTACGATTACCGCAGCAAACAAAACGACCAAAAATGCGATCGTTGGGTGGTGTTCGCGCAGTACGAGTACGAGTAGGGCGACGACACACGAGAGCCCGACAATGTGGATCAGCTCCATAGTCCCCTTTATTCATTGCAAAAAAAAGAGCGTCTTAATTTCTGAGAACAACATATTGAGTTTGCGAACGACCATAAATAAGACAACGACAAATCCAATCAATGTCACCCAATGGGCATAATCTTCTTTATCCATCTGCTTGAGCACCGTATGAATCATCGCGACGATGATGCCGATGGCCGCAATTTGAAACAGCGTCTGCATGTCTTGATTCACGCGTACTCACCCTTATCGTCGAATGCTCAATACGCCACAATAACGATGAGCAGCGCGATCAAAAACCCGATGCGCGTATACAACGTTCCGTACTTTTCTTCTCGTGCGCGCGCTTGTTGTTCGGCATAGCCGAGCGTCGTCACACACAATCGGATGTGCTTGCACTGCTCCCGGCGATCGCTCCAACCGAGCATCGGCGCGAGTGCGCGCATCGTTTCCCGTTCGCGTGCCGACAAAGCCAATTGTGGCCACACGGCATCGATCGCCGCCTCGTACCGCATGGAAGCGGTACCTTCGTCGTACGCATGGTCCAAACGGTGGGCGATGTCTAGAAAAAGTGCCGCTACCGCCCCGTCAACGGATCGTGCGACGCGTGCAAACGCTTCTGGCAATGGAATGAGTCCATAGCCGATGTCCGTTTCGAGCAACGTCAAACCGTGGATGAGTGCCTGCGTGCGCTGGATGCGCTCTTTGAGTTGGCGCGAAGCCGCCATGCCCCACATCGTCCCTGCAGCGACAATACAGATGCATCCGAGTACGTGCATCATATGCGCAAAGAGACGTGCGCGATGCGCTGTCCATGTGCATCGGTTACCGTTGCACTGCGCGCCCGATCCAGTACGACGTATCGCTGGCACACAAGTCCCCGCAGGCGCGTCTGCACGTCGTGGACCGAATGTCCATGCGCACTAGCGATGACGCGTACACCGGCATGCATCGCTTCGCGCACCGCAGCGGCATCCGCATCCCCACCAAGCTCATCGACGAGCAGTACGTCGGGGGACATGCTGCGAATGAGCATCATCATCCCCGCCGCCTTCGGGCATCGGTCGAGCACATCAGTGCGCACGCCGACATCAAACGACGGGACACCGTGGACGCACGCTGCGATTTCGCTGCGTTCATCAACAATTCCGACTTTTGACGTCTGTGCAAGTACGCGTGCGATGTCCCGCAGCAGCGTCGTCTTTCCACATTGTGGAGGAGAGACGATGAGCGTATGCCCATCGATGTGTGCGCACAGACGGTCGGCGATACCGACAATCGGCTTTGCGATGCGAATGCAGCATCCCGCGACACTGCGAAACGTGCGTACGAACCCATCATCGACCGTGACTTGTCCTACCCACCCGACGCGATGCCCTTGGGGCATTGTCAGAAACCCTCGCCGCAGCTGTTCTTCAATGGAATACAGCGAAAACTGCGCCATCCGCTCCAACGTATGTTGTACGTCTTCCCGATCAATCGGTGGGCCAATAAACGCGTATTGCCCTTCGGAACGCACGAGTTCGATCGGTTTGTTAGCGCGCAAACGTATTTCCTCTACATCTTCTGCCACGGCGTGCAGCGTATTGCGCAACGCAACAGGAAGCATGCCCAACACATCTCGCCACACGCCCCGTCCCTCCTTTCCCGTTTGTCCTCATCTTATGCGCACCCACAGCCAATATGACCGGTACTTAAGAAAATACCGCTTCGTGAACGTGTTCGCTTGCGATTTGGGCACCCGAACGCATATCGACAAACACTTTGATCAGCGACCCGTGCACACGTCCAAGCAGTTCGTAGCATTGCACGTACGTTCCTTCGTGCTCGATCAGTGCTTCGGTCGTAGACAAAACGGCCATATGGGCATCGAGATCCGCTTGGATGTTCGTCGGTTTGGGGTGTTGCAAGGCGACCGGTGTAGTAAACGCCCAAAATTTTGATGCATCGAGCATCACAACACGACCGTCGTCACGGGCAATCGCCATCGCAATGCGCTGTGGGTATATCGTGACCCCTTCGCGAACGCCAGCAACTTGGACGTGCACCGTTTGGTCATATGCATCGACACCGATCGTTTCGACGTTGCCAAACCCGTGCTGCTGTGCAAACTGTTCTGCACGCGCAATCGCCTGTGCAATCGACAAGCGGGCAGTCCCCGATGGTTGTTCATCGTCCACCGTAAGCAATCGTCCACCGTGCACCAAATATTCAACGATTTTGTTGGGCTTGATATGCACGGACAGTGTCGGTGCATCCGTTTTATCCCCGTCATGCACAATGCGTTGCAAGGAATTTGGTTTGGCGTGAACGAGTGCGATCGCTTTGGCAATGATGTGGGCATCGCTCATTTTGGGCAGCGAATGGTGTTTGTTTTTCGTTGCCACGGGAACGAGCTGCATGCGCCCGATCGATGCATCAAGCTGTGCCAAAGCGTGCATCGTACTTCCTGCCCCCCATCCATCGGTCAGTGCAGTTTTTTTGCTCGCCCACACCATGTGGTGCGCATGCAAATCGTCCTGCACATCTTTTGCTTTTTTGACAATGTGTCCGATGGCACGGTGCATGCGCTCCCACACCGCAGACGACGTCTGTGCGTGCGTCGCATGCGCATACGACGTACTGCGCACGTGCTGCAATGCGCTGCGGACGTTGTTTGTCACGCCATATGCGACCGGCCACTGGTCGATGTCCCCGAGTGCTTCGTTTGCCGCAAGCCACACGTGCATCATATGTGTCTGATACAGCGGAGACTTCGGTTTCACGGCAATCGCATTGTCGATACGGTCCTCTACTGCGGTCAGATGGTCGATCCATTCGTTGTACGACCGCTCATGCGCTGCTTCCGCTTGCTTCGTCCACTGAATGCGCGCACGATGTTCCCATACTGCCCAGCCCGTGGCAGCATACGTACAGATCAGGACAAACGACAATGCCACGTACAACATCCTCATCATCGACCCACCTCCTGCGCATAGCGTGACACGGTGTGTCTTTCATGATGCATGCAAAAAAATGCCAAATCGTGCAAAAAAAAAAACAAAAAAACAAAAAAAAAACAAAAAACACGTACGACGTCAAAACGTCGTACGCACGATGTGTATGGCATTGTGCGCCATCACCGCATGTCCGTATTCGCGGACGATGTGTGGTGAATCGGTGTATTTCTCACCGAATTCGGCGAGGTTTGCCATAAAATCGTCTCTCCGATCCTCACAATCGACCATCAAAATCCAACAGCCATTGTGGCGATACAGCTGGCCACCATCCGTATACAACGGTCCGACGCGCTTTGTGGCTGCGACGAGGTGCTCAAAGTCCGAAAACGCAAAGACGATCGTATCGGATTTGTGGAAAAACGGGGACACACGGTACGAACGTGGCGCTTCTTCCTCCTCCTCTTCCTCCTCTTCCTCTTCCTCATTCTCTTCTTCTTCGATGTCTTCAAGCAACTTCTCAAGCATGTGGTATGGGGTGCCACGCGTGACGACGACGAGCATTCCTTGCGCCGGAATCGCGAACACTTCTACGACAAGGGGTCCAGTCGTATCGAAGCCAAACTGCGCACGCGCTTGGTCCATCAAATCTTGAAACAGTTGCCGTGCTTTTGCAGCTTCTCTCCACAAATCTTCTTTATGGATGCCGCGCGCTTGTAAGTCGTCCAATGTCAAAAAAATGCGCAGTTTGCTCTCGCTCACGACTTCGATTTGCATCCTCGTCGCCCCCTTATACCGAATGATCCTAATCCATATTTCAATCCATCTATCCGTTTTGCAAAACTGCCTCTTGCGATCAAGCAAAAGGAAGCCCTCTGGATACATGTTTTCAATAGGGGATTAGTATGATTTGACTTCTGTGTTGTATGACGCGCAAGCCCAAATAAATGTGTACACCTTTATGTTTTATATCATAACACAATTACCCATGCTTTGCACGTACTTTTGATGCATTCGGACAAACAATTGACGCGCGCGAAGTGCACGTCACGTGTGCGCAAACACCAAAAAAGCGCACCACACGGTGCGCGTACGGACGTGCTTAATTGTTGTTGGGCAAGAGCTGTTTGATTTTTTGGTATCCGAAACCGAACGCGGCGGGCAACGCTTGGCGGCGGTTCCACAGTAGGATTGCCGATGCTCCGATCAGTCCACCGACTACGATGCTGCGCATGTTCATGCGTCCACCTCCCTTATTTGTAGCATATCCCGCCGTCGTGCCGGATATGTTGCTTTTTTTGTGGTCGCGATTGAAAAAATTTGGTGCACGGTATGCCGTCGCAAAAACTGGCTTTGCTGTGTATAATGAACGTATTGGGGTGACGGATTATGGCAAAAAGGTTGTCCAGCGTCGATCTCTTGATCGTCTGCGGATTGCTCTTTACGATGGCGGTAGGCATTGGTGCGTTTTTTTTCGGCATGCACGTGGGGCGCACACAAACGGAAGCGCGGTACCGCGAACTCGTTTTGGAGCTTACCGAGGACAAAAAAACAGAAAAAAGTGCGTATCATCAACAGCACATCGCATCATTTTATCATACCGTGTGGAAACCGATGCACGATGCGTACGGCGTGTGGTTTGATGCGCTCGATGCGGCGGTTGCAAAAAAAAGTGCTGTCGATACCGCCCGTGTGCGCGATGCGCTGCGCGGTGCTGCTGCAAAAATCATCAACGCATCGTTTCCAGAAAACAGCCCTCTGTTGACTGAGGCAAAAGACGATTCCGTCCGCAGTCTTGAAGCGTTTGTCCTCGCACTGCAATCGATCAATACCGAGCCTGCAAGACAGCTGCGCAACGACACACGCCTTGTGGAAGCACGCACGTACGCTTTGCGCGCGCAGCGAGCGGCATACGAGGCGATGCGCCTTTGGGCTGGAAACAAAAAAAATGGAGAAACAAAAGACGTTTCATTTGTCCGCTGGCGGACGATGTCGTTTTTGAGCAAAAGTGCTTTTGTTGCGCATCATATGGTGCAATTGGATTGGTTTGCACCGTTTTGGGCCCACGATGTCGTCGCGCGCATCGATGCACTGGATCAAGCAGGAACGTTGCCTGGCGCCCAGCCTACCGTAGTGTCCACGATGCGCAAACTCCAAGAAACCGATGCGGTACGCAATGGAGATTATGCGCAACAACGCGCGATGTATGCGGCGGAAACGCTGCCGTTGTTGCCGATCTTCTTTGAACCGTGACCGCGAACTTGACGCTGTGTCCTTGAGCGTGGTACGATGGCACAAAATAAGAATGAGATGGATGGTGAATAAACGCATGACGTGGCACATTCTTGTCGCCGATGCCATTAGTGATCACGGTTTGCAGCAGCTCACCAATGCTCCAGATGTGCACGTAGACAAAGCGATCGGATGGACAGAAGATCAGCTGGTGGACCGCATTGGGGCGTACGATGCGTTGCTCGTGCGCAGCCAGACAAAAGTTACGGCGCGCATCATGGATGCAGCACCAAAGTTGCGCGTCATCGGTCGTGCAGGAGTCGGCGTGGACAACATCGATTTGCCACACGCCACAAAGCGAGGCATGATCGTGATCAATGCACCGGACGGCAATACGATTACGACATGCGAACACACGTTTGCGATGATGATGGCACTTGCGCGCCACATTCCGCAAGCATACCGCAAGACGATCGAAGGCACGTGGGACCGGAAGACGTTTGTCGGTGTCGAATTGCGCAACAAAGTGCTCGGAATTATTGGTATGGGGCGTATCGGGTCGGAAGTCGCGCTGCGCGCCAAGGCGTTTGGGATGGATGTCATCGGATACGATCCGTTTTTGTCCGAAGCAGCAGCAGAAAAAATCGGCATCCAGCTCGGCACCGTCGCGGACATCCTTGCGCAAGCAGACTTTATGACCGTACACACCCCGCTAACACCCGAGACGCGCCATATGATCAGCACCAACGAATTTGCGCGCATGAAAAAAGGAATGCGCATCGTCAATTGTGCACGTGGGGGGATTATCGATGAAGACGCCCTCGTACGTGCCGTTCGAGAAGGCATTGTTGCAGGAGCGGCGTTTGACGTGTTTGCGCACGAACCCCCATCACCCGACCATCCGTTTTTCTCGTGTCCGGAAATCATCGTTACGCCCCATTTGGGTGCATCGACGATCGAAGCGCAAGAAAACGTCGCCATCGATGTCAGTGAACAATTGTTGTGTGTGTTGCGCGGCACTGTGTTTCGCAACGCCGTCAATATGCCCTCAGTCCCTCCAGAAGTGCTTGCCAAACTGACGCCGTATTTTTCCCTAGCTACAAAGCTCGGTTCTTTTTTGGCACAGCGTACGGACGAGCCAATCGCCCGCATCACCATTCATTATTCGGGAGATTTGGGTGAAGGCGACACGGCACCGTTGACGCGCCACGTCGTCGCTGGAGTGCTTGCGCATCATTTGGGCGCGGAGCACGTCAATGTCGTCAATGCATTGCACATCGCCAGAGACCGCGCGCTCGACATCGTCACCCAACAAACAAAAGCGACGAAAGGATTTACGAACGGCCTCACCGTCTCCATCGAGACAAAGTCCCACCGCATGAGCATTTCTGGTACGTTGTTTAACGGTTACGGTGCGCGCATCGTACAAATCGATTCGTACCCTGTTGATGTATCGCCAGATGGCCACTTGCTCATCATCGCCCACCAGGACAAACCAGGCATTATCGGGCGTGTTGGAAGTTTGCTTGGCCAAAACGAGGTCAACATCGCCGCGATGCAAGTTGGGCGCAGTGAAGTCGGAGGTCCTGCCATTATGGTGTTGGCAATCGACAAACCACTTCCCCACGGTGTGCGCGATGCCCTTACGTTGTTGCCGGATTTGTCCCATGTGCGCACGATTTCACTATAGCATGTTTCACGGCAAACAACTTTCCTCGTCAGCATGCGACAACGGCAACGTGACGGAAAATGTCGTTTGTTCGTTGCGCACGCTGGATACAGAAATCGTCCCACCGTGTGCGTGAACGAGCTGTTGTGCAATTGCCAAACCGAGCCCCGTGCCTCCTGTGTGCATCGGGTTTTTTTTGCGCGCGCGCGATGTATCCGCTTTGTAAAAACGCTCAAATACATATGGGATGTGCTCCGCATCGATGCCTTCTCCGCTGTCAATGACGTCGATGCGCACGGTGCGCTCGTTTGGGTTGGTGATGTGTACCGTGACCGTATCTCCTGCTGTGCAGTGTCGAATCGCATTGTCGATCAAGTTGGTAAACACTTGTTCCATGCGGTACGCATCCGCTTCTGGAGTGGGTTTGGTTGCGGTACAGACCAGCGTAAGCGTTATTTCGTTTGTGACGGAAGAAAATTTGCGGAGCACGTGTGCCAGCAATGGTTCAAGAGGTAGGGGCTCGATGTGCAATGCAATTTTGCGCGCCTGCATGCGGGCGAGATCGAGTAAGTCGCCGACAAGCCGCCCCATGCGCGTCGCTTCGCTATGAATGATGTCCACGAGCTCCTGACGTTGGTGTGCACCTGAGGCGACGTCGTCTTGCAGCGCTTCGCTGTACCCTTGAATGAGCGCAATCGGTGTCCGCAATTCATGGGAGACGTTGGCAACAAAATCGTTGCGCAGTTTGTCGAGGCGTGCTTCTTCTGTCGCGTCGCGCAGCACGGTGACGACACCGATGCGCTGTCCGTGCGCATACAGCGGATCCATGACGACCGACCACGCTTGCTGTCCGACGTGCAACCGCATGACGAGCTCCCGATCTTCCGTACTCGCCGTAACGTACATTTGTTGGATGTCCGCAGGCATCCACGAATCCATCACGTGTAATTGCGTGACGACTCCGACACCGCGCGCCCACGTGCGCAGCAGCTGCTCGCCGTGTGGGTTTGTCGATACGATTTGTCCAGACGTGCCAAATGTGACGACCGCGTCGGTCATAGAGCGCAAAATGCTTGACATCTGCTCTTTTTCATACGTCAAATCCCGAATCGTAGCATCGAGCCGCTCGGCCATACGGTTAAACGCTTCTGCCAATTCACCGATTTCGTCTTGCGATGCCACATCGACGCGATTGCGATAATCCCCTTCGGCGATCGCATTCGTCGCGCGCGTCAAATTTCGCAGTGGTTGCGTAATTTTGGACATCAGAAAGAAGGCAAAAAACGTCGTCAGCAAAAATCCTACAAGGGACGTCCACAAAAACAAATGCTTTATGTCTGTAGACATGTCCCCAAACTCTACATCGATATACCGCAACAAAAATAGTCCAAGCGTACTAATGACGACCGCGACGAGAACGATGATCGTAATCCACAATTTCCCGACGATCGACCGCACCATACTACAGTTCCCCGTGCATTTTGTAGCCGACACCCCATACGGTCACGATGCGGGCACCGACGGAAGGGTCAATGTTGTTGAGTTTCTCCCGCAGCCGTTTGACGTGTGTGTCTACCGTTCGCAAATCGCCATAATAATCATAATGCCATACGTCGCGCAGCAGCTGTTCGCGCGAAAATGCTTTGTCTACAGAGACGGCCAAATAATGCAACAAATCGTACTCCTTAGGGGTCAAATTGACGTGTACACCAGCCACAGTAACCAAATGCGCGTCGTCATCGATGACCAAGTTTGGGAAAATGATCGCTTTTTTGGGTTGCTTAATCACGGCCGACGGTGCTTCAATCGATGCGACCCGCCGCAAAATTGCGCGAATGCGATGGATGACTTCGCGCGGACTAAATGGTTTGACGACGTAATCATCGCCCCCGGCTTCGAATCCGTGCACGCGGTTTGTTTCTTCCCCTTTTGCCGTCAAAAACAATACCGGCGTCATGCGGTGCTTGCGCAATTCGGTACACACCTCGATGCCATCGATGCCGGGCATCATGACGTCCAAAATAATGAGGTCGTACTCCTGCTCCAAAGCCATCTTCAGTGCCTCTTCGCCATTTTCAGCTTCACTCACGGCAAACGGCTCGCGCTCCAAGTACATGCGCAACAACTTGCGAATGCGTTGCTCATCATCGACAACAAGAATTTTTTCCATACGCACTGTCCCCCCTCATCA
>JAGWXQ010000231.1 GCA_018969805.1 Paenibacillaceae bacterium
ATGGTGTATCCAAAAGATGGTGCAAATCGTGCGGAAGCGTTGACGGTCATTTGCCGCCTGTTCCAAGATCGTGAACTGACAAGATAACCTGCATAATTCAAAAACCTGCCTGATCCGCATCCGATACGTGGAACACATCTTCCTAGGGGAGATGTGTTCGATAAAGGATGGGTGTTTGGGGCGGTTTTTTTTGTGCCAAATGTTGCGCATATGCACGGATATGTGGGACATGGTATAATGTGTGTATATGTCGAACATGAGTGGAGGTTGAACACCGATGCGCATCATCTCTATTTTGTGTGCACTCATGTTGTGTGCGCCGATTGTGCGGGCAAATGATGGTGTTGCTGACGCAGCAAGTGCGTTTTCGAAAGTGATTGAAGCAACGGCGTTGTTTCGTTCCGAATCTACACCTGTGCTGACAGAAGCGTTGCGCACGTTGATACAAACACTGCCCCAGACGTTGACACGGGCGCACATTGGGGAAGTGCACAAAGCGATGCTTGGAGCGGTTGAGCGCATCGAACGCACAATTCCAAAAACAACGACAAGGCCAATGCTCGATGTAGGTGCAACCCATGCCGTCTTGATTATGGATCAGATGATCGGTTGTTATCGACGCGCGGCTCCTGCCGACGTAGAACCGCTGTGGCAGCAATGGATCGATACTGTGGCGGCAGTAAAGAAAAAACTTGCGGGATCGGATCGTGCGGGGAAAATGATGGACGGTGCCCTTGGTGCAATGGCAGAACACGTCGTGCGCGAACAGGCGACACTTCTTGTCAAGGCCAATGTTGGGGCAAATGCGGTCACAGCGGTTGTTCAAGATGTGCAAGATGTCGCTTCGCGTGCGCGCGACATTGCACAAGGGGCACAGACGAAAATGACGGTGCGGGGGTTTGAACGGTATGTGAGCAGCATGGTGTCGATCCGTACGGAGGAGCGCGGTGCGGCATATGAGTTGCTTTTGCCGTATGATGCGTTGCTGACGATGGAAAAAAATAATGTCGATGGGTTTGAGTGGAAGACACCAATCGGTACGGTGGCACTGCTGCCGTACATCAACCGAAAATTGCCCAATTCGGGTACAGCACTCGTGATCCGCATCGAGCGGTTTGTTTGGGATGAAGGACGAAGAAATACGTTGATGGAAAAACAAAAAAGTGCTGTTGATGTCGGTGATCTCGGTTACCACGTTACGTTGTTTGCACAAATAAGCAGAGAGACGCGTCAATTGATGACAAATTTGGAAGATCCGTTTATTGTGCGTATACCGTACGCATTGCGCGCGCGTGATGATGCGGACGTGCTGACTGCCCTGCAAATGGGTGCTGATGGTGCAGTCATGAACAAAGTCGGTCGCTACGAACATCGGTCAGAGGAGTTGACGTTTTTTTCGCGCTCGTTTGAACAAGTCGTCATTAAAGTGCTCAATCCGCTGTTTAAAGACGTATCGCAGTCTTTTTGGGGGCACCCTTTTGTGACATCGTTGGCAGCAAAAGGTATTGTGCTCGGTCGTCCAAACGGAACGTTCGATCCGAAAGGATTGGTGACGCGGGCAGAGTTTGCAAAAATGATCGTCTTGTTGCTCGGGTTGCAAGAACAGACGATTGGAAAAAAACCTTTGTTTTTTGATGTGTCGTCCAAATCGTGGTATGCACCGTACGTATACGCTGCATCACATTCGGAATTAATCAATGGATATCCAAACGGACAGTTTCGGCCAAAGGCGAACATCACGAGAGAAGAAATGTCGGTGATCGTTGCCCGCGTGTTGGGGCTTAAACCTCCTCCGCGCATTTCTGATGTCATTACGTTTGCGGATCGGGATAAAATTGCTGTGTTTGCGCGAAATTCGGTGGGGGCAATGGTCGCAGCAGGGTTGATGAACGGAAAA
>JAGWXQ010000232.1 GCA_018969805.1 Paenibacillaceae bacterium
CATACGGCATCGGGTTGCTCACAACTGCATTTGTTCATCCACTCAATGCTGTGACTCCGCTCAACAATGAGTCCGACATCATTTATGTAAACGGTGCTGCATCGTTGTTGTACGATCAAAAAATGAACAATGATCTTAAAAATTTGATGCACGTACTCGTTCATGAGCATCGTCATTTGGAGCAGTTTGCACATATTTGCCGTGCAAACCGTACGTGTACGCACGACGCGCCATTGCGTAGGTATGCGTACGAACCACTGATTCATCAGGAATTGCGGGTTTTTTCGGAGGGAGATGCCGTGTATGCGACGTGTCGCGTCACTTCGACCTCATGCTTGGATGATCTCGTCACACTGCATCCTCGCGCCAAGCGTCCAAGCAAACGCACGACGTGTACCGCTGCATTTGCAAGGGGCTCTTATGGATGTGCGTACGCGCTTGTTGCTGAAATAACCAAGGATTTTTTGAACGCATTAACTACGAAACACCGCGCGAACCCTCCTGATTGGTTTGGTGCGGTACTGCGCATGCCAAACGCAATGTCGCATCCCGTTCGTTTCGCACATGTCTTGCGCGCCGTGTTTGCGACGTATACGACATACAAAGAGTACGATATTCATGCGAGCGGTGCAGATGTTCGTGCCTATGCGTGGCTGTATACACATACGATGATGCGTCGGTGTGGCGCGCGATCGTGTCCTGGGACGTAAAAAAAAGATCGTGCGTTTGATGCGTACAATGATGGCAATGATTGTTTTGTTGACCGCTCCTACCGCATTTGCTGCACCAAAGACACCCACTTGCGCGTTTATGAGAGGACCGTGACGTCCGTCTCGATGTCGATAAAAACAACGTTGTATCGCTGAGGCTTGTGGCAAGCACATTCGAAAAACTGGCGAACGGGATGTCATTTATGTTTCGTCAGACACATACATCCATGAACAGCCCAAACCCATCGTGCGCGCAATCGTGCATGCACAGCGGCATTTGGTCCAACAACACGTCGTATGCAGCGTACAAGACGTGCACGTTGCTCGGAATGACGGCTGTGCGCTGCGTCCCTTTTGCGCATGACGACGTCCGTATTTTTGTAGAAGGGGGACAGCATTTCGCAAATACACGACGTACACCGCAAAGGACATCACGCAAGCCGACGCTCAGGCTGCACGGTGCCTGCGTCGTCCGTTGTCCACGATCCCGCGCTCATTTGCTGCCCGTTCTTGTTCATGTTCTTGTGACAAAGCTGCCACGTGGACGACACAGTATGTCCGTTCCTACCGCACCCGATCTTGTATACTTTGTATATATGCACAGGGGGGATGGGATATGGACAAGTACAGGCGTCAAGAACGGCGGTTGTATTGGCTTTGTGGTGTGATCGGTGTATTGTTGTGCGTTGCGATTGTGCGGTTGTTCGTTCAGTAAATCTCGAGGAGGGATTGCGGTGGAAGCACTGGACACGGTCATGTACAGTCGGTTGCTTACAAGCATGACGCTCGGATTTCACATTATTTTTGCGACCATCGGTGTCGGCGTGCCGATGATCATTGCGCTCGCTCAGTGGATCGGGATCCGGCACAACGACGGGCATTATTTGTTGCTCGCACGGCGATGGGCGCGGGGCTTTACGATTACCGTTGCTGTTGGTGTCGTGACTGGGACTGCGATCGGCTTTCAATTGCACTTGCTGTGGCCTTCGTTTATGGCGGTTGCGGGGCAAGCAATTGCACTGCCTCTATTTATGGAGACGTTCGCGTTTTTCTTTGAAGCGATTTTTTTGGGCATCTATTTGTACACGTGGGACCGATTTCGCAACCGCATGGTGCATTTTTGGTTGTTTGTGCCCGTTATAATTGGATCTTCTGCATCGGCGTTGTTT